>JAFCZJ010000255.1 GCA_019314375.1 Deltaproteobacteria bacterium
ACGCCGTCGCAGAAGGTGGCGTTGTCGCAGTCACCGTCATTCAAGCATTCGACGCAGACGTCGCCCGTCTCATCGCAGAGCTGACCGCCGGCCGTACAGGGATCGCCGGGGCCGACCACGCAGGCGTTGCCAGAACAAGTCTCGACGCCGTCACAGAAGATTCCGTTGTCGCAGTCGCCGTCTACCAGGCATTCGACGCAGGTGTGGCTGGTGGTCTCGCAAAGTTCAGAGCCGATGCAGTCGCCGTCCGCCAGGCATTCCACGCAGGCGTCGCCGCCATCATCGCAGACCTGGCCGCCGGCCGTACAGGGATCGCCGGGGCCGGCCACGCAGGCGTTGCCAGAACAGGTCTCGACGCCGTCGCAAAAGATTCCGTTGTCGCAGTCGCCGTCTACCAGGCATTCGACGCAGGTGTGGCTGGTGGTCTCGCAAAGTTCAGAGCCGACGCAGTCGCCGTCCGCCAGGCATTCCACGCAGGTGTGGCTGGTGGTCTCGCAGAGTTCAGAGCCGATGCAGTCGCCGTCCGCCAGGCATTCCACGCAGGCGTCGCCGCCCTCGTCACAGACCTCACCGCCTGCCGTACAGGGATCGCCTTCGGAGATACAGTCGAAAACCGGGTCACAGATTTCGGCTCCGTTGCAAAAAGCGCCGTCGCTTGAGCAGTTGGCGTTATTGGTCGTGTTGACGCAGGCTGTGGCCACGCAGGTGTCGTCGGTGCAGGAGATGAGATCGATGCATTCCAGGTCTGCAGAGCAGCCCGTCTCGGGAATGCGCACCAGGGCAGAATTGGAGAGCTTGGTGGCCGCGTTGTCGGCTTCAATGCTGGCCTGGTTGCTGATGAAGTCGCCCGGGCCGCCTGACCCGTCGAGCACCACCTGAAAGGTGAGCAGGTATACGGCGCCCGCGGGCAGGGTCTCCGTGCCGTCTAAAATCAAGGTGACCTCTCCGCTATTGCTGATGTCGAAGTCACAAGGGTCGTCGTCGATGACGTCGTCGGTCTGCTGGATGAAGGCCGCACCCGTCCCGGTGGTGTCTAGGTACATGGAGTCGGTTACATAGGTCGTGCCGCCGGGGATGACGTCCCGCAGGATGACATTGCTGGCTGCTACCGAAGAGGCATTGCTGATGGCCAAGGTGTAAGTGACCGTGTCCGTTGACCCCACCGACTGGGGCGAGGCGTCTTTGAACACGTCCAGGATGGGGTAGAGCACCTGGTTGCTGACCGTGTTGGACTCGACAGAGAAGGGGTTGGCCGAAGAATCGGTGGCATCCACCCGGGCTAGATTGTCGATGAAGGTGCCCTCCACCAGGGGGCGCACGATGGCCTTGAAGTCCACCACCTGGGAACCCTGGGGCGGCAGGTCGGCCAAGCTCCAGCTCACGCTGCGGGTGGCCGGATCGAAGGTGCCGTTGCCCGTCGGGTCGAAGTCCAGTCCTTCGTGCAGATAGTCGATGGCGCTCGCGTTGCTGGCGGTCTCTCCACCGCTGGCGTCGGTGTTGCTAACCGTCAAGGTGTAGGTCAAGGTGTCGCCGGTGGTCACCGGACCGCTGGGCGTGGCGGTCATGTCGGCCCGGAGGAAGCTTTTGATGACCGAGAAGGCGTCTCGGGGGGCAAAAGTCTCGCCCAGGTAGTCGCCCTCGGCGATGACTTCAAAGTCATATTGTCCGTCCGGGTCACCCAACTCCCAATCCAGTGCTACGTCGATGCTCAAGCTCTCTGCGGGCGCCAAGCTGGCCGCTAGATCCCAGTGAATGATGGTCTCTGTGGGTGAGGAGGTGTCGATGGATGTCTCTGGGACACTCGCGCTGCCGGGAACGTAGCCAACCTGGGGGTCCATGACCAAACGCAGATTGATGCTGTCTACACCGAAATTGCCTACCTGAACGGTCAAAGTGGCTATGGAGGTCCCGCCTGCCCTCGGTACGCTGGTTGGCAAGGCGGATCCTCCAGCGATCAAGATGGGTTCTAAGAAATCCTGAATCAGAGGCAGGATGGTGTAGCCCAAATCATAGCCCGGATCCATTCCCTGGGATTGACGTCCATTGAGGCCGAAGGCCAAGGCGATCGGGCCATCCGCCTTCACCCTTGTGCCTGTGTTGTCGTGGTCGACGGGATCGTAAATCATCAGGACTTCCAGCATATCCAGGCGATATACGCCGGTAGGTGTTGTGGCATCGGAATCTGCTGTTCCGTCACCATCCGTATCCATGTCATCCCAAACGCCATCGTTGTTCCTGTCGACGTAAACCAGGGTGCTGTCATGAACGGGTGTAATCCAAACAGGAGAACCCCCTGAACCCGCTGGTGGATTCGGGTTGGAGGAGGCTGGGGCCCAGGATACGAAGTAGTCGTCCTTGAGGAAGCGGGAAGGCACAAGCGAGAAGCCCCAATCGGACAGGGTGCCCGTGTAATCGTAGGCTACGATGCCCCAGATCAACTCATCCGATACGATGCGGGCGCCGGTGTTGTCCGGCAAAGGACCGATGCTTGTGTCGCGGAAGGATGTGGATGACAGGGCCGGGAGCAGAAAAGAAGTAACCGTGGTGGCACCCGGGTTCAAATAGACGTCCACGTTGGCGTCGCGCAGGTTTGGGTTAAAGAGATAGACGTTTACGTCTCCTAAATTGCCTTCCACCGGCAGTACGTAGTCCCGACCATAGGCTTTCAATGGCACCACGTTGAAAAAGCGGGTCTGGTAGTTGCCATCTGAACCGGTCAGCAATCCAACCTGAATCTCTTTGTCGCCAGAGACAAGGGTGTTTTCCAGAATGCTGATGGCGCTGGTTGGCGTCTCATCGATGTAACCCAATGCGGCTCCGCCACCGGAATAGTAAGATTGCCCGCGTTGGAGCAAGATGCCGAGAGTCGCGCTGCCGTTGTCAATGACAACCTGGGTGTCGTTTTCGAAGGCGGTTACCTGGATGCCGACATATTGAAAGGGAGCGAAGGTTCCGTTGTTGCCGCCCTTGGGAAAGGCCGCTTCATAAGAGTCCTTACCCACTGGGATGCGATAAGCTCGGAAGCCCTGCATGGCCTTACGGCTGAACATCTCCCAGGCGCCGCCAATCAGGGTTGTGTCGGAGGGGAACATGTTGTGGGCCACGTTGATGGGGCCGCCCAAGCTCAGGATACGATCGCCGCCATCGTAGCGGAGATCTTCGTCGATGTCGTTGATTACTCTTGGAATGGGGATCACGCGGTTGATGCCGCCGCCCGAACCATCGCTGGCCAGAGACAGCACCTGGCCTCGAGCACGGATGTAGACCTCGGTTGTTGCGTCGGTCGGATTGAGTAGGTCGGATTCGTAGCCGTCTTCCCAGTGGTCGTAGATAATTTTCTGTCCATCCAAGGTGGCGGTCAGGGTGACGACAGAGCGCATGTCCGAGGCATCCAGATCACTGCTGCCCTCTTGAGTCGCCACATGTTGCATGAAGCGCCACATTTGTTCATCGCGGCCCATAACGATGTATTCCTGGGTGCCGGCCGGCATGGTTTGGGAGAAAACCGGCGGGCACAAGAGCAGAAAAAGGGGGGAAAAGACGAATCGAATCAGGGAATAATGTGATTTAATCATTGGGACCTCGTGGCCATAATTTTGCAATTTCTAACACATATACATGGTCACTATCCAGGAGTCGCTATCTGGAGAATTTCAGATCGAGATAGGTTGAACCTGCATGGCAGATGGGAGAGACTGTCCGACCAACTTAATTAAGGAGACGACCATGGCACGAAACAAACCGGTTCGCGGTCTTGAAGGAGTGGTGGCAGCCGAAACCAGCTTGAGTATGGTCGATGGGGTCAACGGCAAGCTCTATTTTCGTGGATACGACATCGATGAATTGGCGGGTCGGGCAAGCTATTCGGAGACGGTCTACCTGCTCTGGTATGGCGATTTGCCCAACGCGGAACAACTGGAGGAATTTCGCTCCCAGCTCGTGGCGCATATGCAGCTACCTAGCCAGGTCCTGGACATGCTGCGACTGAGCCCGCCCAACGCAAACCCCATGGTGGTGCTGCGTACGGCCCTTAGCGCCTTAGGACTTTATGATCCGGACGGCGGCAGAAACTCGCCGGCTGCCAATGAGCGAAAAGCCCGCCGCATTCTGGCCCAGGTGGCCACCATCACGGCCGCCCTGCATCGCATCCGTTGCGGTGAGCCGGTCCTGTCGCCGGATTCACGCATGAGCTTTTGCGAAAACTTCTTGTACATGTTCCGCGGCGAGGCACCCGACAAATTGGAGCAAAAGGCCTTCGACCTGCTCTTGATGCTGCACGCGGATCACGGCACGGCCGCCTCCACCTTCGCGGCCCGAGCCGTGGCTTCCACGCATGCCGGCATGCATTCGGCCATCACCGCGGCCTTGGCCAGCCTGAAAGGCCCTTTGCATGGCGGTGCCAACCGTGCGGTCATGGAAATGCTGGAAGAGATCCAAAGCCCCAAGAAGGTCAAGGCTTACATTGAAGGCATGTTGGCGGATGGAAAGCGCATCATGGGTTTCGGTCATCGGGTCTACAAGACAGAAGATCCGCGCTCGGCGCACCTGCGCAAGCTCGGCGAAAAACTCTGTGCCCGAACGTCCAACACCAGTTACTTAGAGATCCAGCACAAAATGGAAAAACTGGTGCGCGAGCGCAAAAACATTCGACCCAACGTGGACTTTTACTCAGCCACCGTTCAGCGTGCCCTGGGCATCCCCAAGGAATACTACACCTGCATCTTCGCAGTCTCCCGCACGGCGGGCTGGATAGCCCACCTCAAGGAACAATTCGCCGACAATCGCCTGATCCGCCCCACCACAACCTACGT
>JAFCZJ010000256.1 GCA_019314375.1 Deltaproteobacteria bacterium
GATTTTATCGGCCAAAGGCGCGTTGAAGACCACCGATAGACCGTAGACCAATGGCAGCATGGTTTCGAAAATGCCCAGGTCCGACTTGGTCCAGCCGAAGATTTCCTGAAGGGAGGGTGCCACGGCAGAGAAGTTGTATCGGGTCATGTAGAAGAAAGAGTACATCAGTCCAACCAGGATCCAGTTTTGGGCCCTGCGTTTGCGGTACGCAGGATCTCTGAAGTCCGAGGGAATCAGTTGATCTTGGGTCATGGTCTTCTCCGATTAAAATGAGCGTCGACGCTAACAGATGGCTTGGGCCGAGGCAAGTGAGACCCGCAAAATTTGGGAAACAAGATTTCCAATATCCTGCAGGTGTTTTGAACTTGATGTGTTTTGAAAACCTGCTACTTTTTGTTTGTTCGGGAGGAGCTGCTGCGATGACTCCACAACGAGAACTGCTCTTCATCTTTCTGGCCATTCAAGAGGGTTTTGCGACTGCTCGGCAGGTTTTGGCGGCCCAGGAGGCATTAGCGAACTCCGATGCCGGAAGCGTGGCCGAGAATTTGGTGAAAGACGGCGTCATCAAAGAAGAACAACGATTGAAAGTCGAGGGGATGGTCGCGGAATTGCTTGGGGCACCGTCTGCTTTGCAGAGCTTTGGGGGGTCGATTGGCGAGGTGCTCAAAGGGGAGGACATCGAGGCGGGCGATCCTGAATGGGCCAGGGTGACGGCGGAGCAGGCGGGAAGATATCTGCTGCGTGACTGCAAAGACAATACCCTGACGACCGACAAGGAGAAGGCCACGATCGGGCAGGGTGGCATGGGCCGCGTTCTGTTGGCCGTTGACCGCCATTTGGGCCGGGATGTGGCCATCAAGGAACTGCTGCCGGAAATGGGCGTCGACGGCAGGGAATCCGGGCCTTCGAACCCCCGGAGCCGGAATCAGTCAGCAAGATTTCTTCGGGAAGCAAGGATCACGGCGCGCTTAGAGCATCCCAATATCGTGCCCGTCTATGAGTTGGGTGAGCGCCCGGACAAGACGATTTATTACACGATGAAGGTCGTCCGGGGCCGGACGATGGAAGATGCCCTCAAGGAATGTGACGGTTTTTCTGATCGCATCAAGCTTTTGGGTCACTTCGTGGATTTATGTCATGCGATTTCCTTTGCGCATAGTCTGGGGATTGTCCATCGGGACATCAAGCCGGCGAACGTCATGCTGGGTGAGTTCGGCGAGACGGTCGTATTGGACTGGGGACTGGCCAAGGAGAGAGACGCATCTGCGATGGATGTGGCCAAAGAGGACCCGGATGATGAGACGAAGTCGGGACAGGCGATAGGCACCCCGGCTTACATGAGTCCGGAACAGGCGGAGGGGCTGCTTGACGAGATCGACGAGCGCTCTGATGTCTGGAGCCTGGGCGCTGTTTTATACCATGTGCTGACTGGGCGGCCTCCTTTCCAGGCAGCGGATGTTTTCGAACTCATCGGCAAGGTGCTCAGAGATTCGGTGACCCCTGTTCGGAAAGTTTGCGACCAGGTGCCTGGCGAGCTGGCTTCAGTCGCCGACAAGGCCCTGAATCGAGACAAGGCGAATCGTTATTCGGGGGCCAAGGATCTGGCCGAGGATGTGGAGGCCTTTCTCGTGGGTGGCAGGGTTCGGGCCCACGTCTATGGTCTATGGTCGCTCATCGGACGCTTTGCCGCCCGCCATCGTCTGGTTTTTTCTGTCGCCGGCCTTGCTGCTTTGATGATGGTTGCTCTGGGCGTTTTTGCCTATTTTCGCGTGCTGAACGAGAAGCGCCATGCCGTGGATAGTCTGGCTGAGGCCCAGCTGGAGGGCTCCCGATCCGCTTTGCTTCAGGATGAATTGCTTGAGGCGCGAGCCAAGCTCCGCAGCAGCTTGGAAATCAACGATTCCGTCGAGGGTCGTGCCTTGTGGATGAAGCTCTCAAATGACGCCCAGGTGTGGCGGAAGAAATTGGGTTCGGTTGTTTATGAGGTGGTCTACTCGCCTGGCGGGACAATACTAGCGGCAGCTTGTCAGGATGGATCCATCTACCTGGTCGACGCCAAGACCAAGGCGGTGCTTAGGATTTTGCGCGGTCACATGGACCAGAGCATGGCCCTTGCGTTTTCCGCTGACGGGGAGGTTTTGGCGTCGGGTAGCTGGGCCGGTGATGTCCGTTTGTGGGATGTCGCCACGGGAAGACTGCTGAGAAAAGATCGTGTGCCGGGCACCGTTTGGGCCGTTGCCTTCAGTCCGGACGGATCACGCTTGGCGGCGGGGGGCGGTGACGGGATTCGGGTCTGGGAAGTGAGCGGTCCTGGATCAGGTGAGACCCTTCCTCCGCTGGTTGAGATCAGAAATGTCGGAATCATTTCGGATCTTGGTTTCAGCCCCGATGGTGTGTGTTTGGCGGCGGTGGGCCGGGACAAGATGGTGCGAATGTGGAAGGTTGAGGATTGGAAGTTGGTGGCCGAGTCGTCGGGCCACGGGGATTGGATCCGAACGCTGTCTTTCCGAGCGGATGGGAAATTGCTTGCCACGGCCGGTTCGGATCAGACCGTGCGATTCTGGTCGGTGGGCCAGAACCACGCACTCAAATTTGATCGGGTGATGTCCAATCACACAGGGACTGTGCGAAGCGTTGTGTTTTCCCCCGATGGGGATTTTTTGGCGACCGGTGCTCTGGACGGAGAAGTGGCCATTTGGGATCTTCGAGATGGCCGCCAGCAAGCGAGGTGGAAACACCCGGAAGCGGTTCGCTCCGTGGCCTTCAGTCCGGACGGAAGCCTTCTCGCGACTGCCTGCGATGACAGAAATATTCGATTGTGGGAAGCGCGAAAAAGACAGGATGTCTTGTCTCGGCATGGGCATGCCGGGGGGGTTTACGGCCTTGGCTTCAGTCCGGATGGCCGCATGGTCGCGACTGGCGGTCATGACCACAGCGTGCGGGTTTGGGATGTGGAAACAGGCCGGCAGATCCACACGATCACGAGTCACAGCGACATGGTGTTCGGCGTTGCCTTCAGCCCGGATGGAAAGCTTTTGGCCACCGCTGGCAAGGACAGGCGTGTTCAGGTTTGGGACGTGAAGGATTGGAGTCGCAGGCATCTATTGCTGGGGCACCAGCGTGCTGTCGTGACGGTCGCCTTCAGCCCGGATGGAAAACTTTTGGTCTCATCCGGAAACGATGGCGAGCTGCGTCTTTGGGATTTGCAGAGTGGCAAGCTCGCGCGGTCGAAGAGCATGGGCTCCATTGTGATGGACTTGGACTTCGGTCCTGGGAGCAAACGCATCGCCGTCGGTTGTGCGGACAAGCGAGTTCTTGTGTGGAATCTGGAGACCGGGGCGGTGCAGACCCTCGGCGAGCATGATGCCGCGGTCCGGGGTGTGAGTTTTGCCCCGGATGGAAAGAGCGTGGCGTCAGGCAGTCCGGATGGGACCCTGCGTTTGTGGGATTTGTCCAGCGGCCAAGGTCGAATCATCGGTCGGCATCCCGGGCGGGTTTATTGGATCGACTTTCATCCCGAGGGCAAGTGGGTTGGCACAGCGGGTTCGGACGGTGTGGCCAGACTGTGGAAGCTGGACCCAGAACAGGCCGATGTTGCTCTTGAGTTGCGGGGACACAGCGCGGAGGTCAACTTCATCCGGTTCAGTTCGGACGGTCGGCTGGCCGCCACCACCAGCGATGATGGCACGGTTCGGCTTTGGGCGATCGATTTGACTTCCTCTCCTCCAGTGATTCGATCTTTCTGGCGGGCACCCTTGTGGGTGCATTCGGCGGAGCCTGTGGCCTTTACCCATCGGGGATGGACGCAGTTCACCCCGTCGGGCCCAAGGGCTTTGGAGCATCAGGCGCCGCGGCGATGGCGAAAGGCTGTAGAAAAGGGCGCAAGGCTTGCGGATGCGAAGGGCGGGCTTCTGTGCTTGGTGACCTGGGCCGGCTCCGTGGAGCTTTGGGATATGGATGAGGACAAGCTTCTGGAGTCGGTTCGACTTTCCGGCGTCCGAGATGTCTTGGCCACTTCCGGAGCTTGTGTCGTTTTGTCGGAGGGCAGTGTGGTTTTGCTGGGGCGCGCTGGAGAGGAGCGAAAGTTCATCGAAAAGGGCGCTGTTGGGATCGCGAAAAAGGGATCGGAAGAGATTGTTATCGCGACGGACCAAGAGGTCATGGTGTTTTCCCTGGGAGGACAGGTGTTGGCGAGTCATCCCGCTGACCCGGGACTTACGTCGGTCTATGTTGGAGAAAGCAAACTCCTGTTGGGATATCGAGATGGCAACATCGAGTCGATTGCTTCTGGGTCGAATAGAGACAGCCTGTTTTTGGAAGACGCCCCTGCAAGCCCAGTGGAAAAGATGCTTTTGGGGAGTCGGAATACTCTGATCGTGGGGTTTTCAAATGGCTTTGTTGGCATCTGGCATATCGAGACCGGCAAACTCCTTCATGGCATCCAGGTGCATGGATCGATCAAGTATATGGAGATGCAAAACGGTTCTCTGATTGTGATCAGTGAACTGGGAGATTTCATCGTCTGGGACATTTCTGTTTTTGGGGCTGACTACTGCGATATCCTGGGGAAGATTTGGGAAGCCGTGCCGGTGGTTTGGGATGAGGGTCAGTCGCTGTTGCGCCCCCCGCCCACGGGCCATGTTTGTTCTTCATCGGTGCATTGATGGCGTCAGTGTTTTGTTCGAAGACTAGCATGTGGTATCGTTTTCGTGAGTAGTGACAGGCCTTTATCTGGGAGGCGGTGTTGGCCAAACGATTGGGCGAAATATTGCTGGAAGCCGGCTTG
>JAFCZJ010000139.1 GCA_019314375.1 Deltaproteobacteria bacterium
CTTAGTGGACTCCGAGCCCGAGATCATTCGCTCGGCTCTTGTGGCTTTTGGGGATGTGGGCGGGCCCGCGCTGGAATACGCGGATATCAAGCCGCATATGGGTTGTCCGCTCAGCGAGCTATACGAGCGCTTCATTGGCGACGGAGATGTCGAAAGGGCTGAGCGTTTTGTCGAGTCCTATCGGACGGCCTATGAGCACAATCCGGGGCCCGAGCTTCTTTTCCCACACGCGGCCCAAGTGGTGACCGATTTCGCCAGGCGCTATCCCCTGGCCGTGGCTACGACCAAGCCCACCGATGCTGCCCGGCGCATCATCGAATCGGTGGGCCTTGCACCTTATTTCAAGATCGTGCGAGGCGCGGATGATTTGCCCCCCAAGCCGGATCCGGCAATTTTGTTCTATCTCTGCGAAGCCTTGGGTTTTACACCGGCCCAGGTAGTGATGGTGGGGGACACGGGTACCGACGTCGGCGCGGCCAAGGCAGCAGGCATCAAGGTGGTGGGCGTGACCTACGGGGGCTGGGGCAGAAAAAGGCTGGAAGTCCTGGAGCCGGACTTCCTCATCGACGGCTTGGACGAGTTACCTGACCTGCTCGATGGCTTCCAAAACTCTATTCGGTGATTTTTTTGAATAGGCCCTTGACCGCGGATTTGGCGCTGTCGGCGGCACCGCCTATTGTGTCCACGGTGCCGGCTAGTTTTTCGCAGACGCCTGCAAATCCGGCTGCTGTTTTGATTAGCTCGTGGTCGCTTTGGGCCAGTTCGCTTTCGGAGGATTTTTTCAGGCTCAACTTCAACATGCGGGCTGTCAGGTTCAGCTTGCGAGCCAGTCCGGACCGGCTTTCATCCGTGGCCGAACAGTATTGCGCCAAGAGCGCCAGGCCATCGGGCTTGGGATCGCGTTGCTCTAGTTGAGTCAGCAGGGCCTTGCCTGCTTCCACCGAGGACTTGTCTCCGCAGTCGTAGAAGGCCTGCAGGAAGTCCAACTCGGCGTCCACCAGGCCGGTCTTTTTGGTTTCGTCGATGAAGCGCTTGATGGAGGGCCGGGCCGCCCCGTCGTCTCCTCGACTCAGGTGACAAAGGGCCACACCGCCATGGCCGGCCGCGCGAAAGCCGGAGGCCATGGCTTGGAGATCGGCGTCTTGGATTCGCTCGGCCGCGGGGATGAGCCTTGTCAATTCGCCACGAACAGCCACCGGGTCAACCAAGGTCTGCTGGGCTGCTGCGGCTTCCTTGGCCGCCAAATCACAGAAATCGTTCATGCCGTATTGCCAGGCCTTAAGACCATGTAAGGCCACAGCCAGAGACGGAAATTTTGTTTTGGCCGGCTCGCATTGCATGGCTTCGTAGAGGAGGATTTCGTCGGTAATGGGTAATGGGGCTTTGGGATGGGCTTTGAGGACGCTCATGACCGTGAAAAGCAGGGCGTGTTCGGTGGGCGCGTCGTACCAGGCGCTGACGGCGGCCGCGCCTCCTTCGCCCAGCAAGCCAGGCAAAACCGGGGGCAGGTCCTGGCCCATTTCTCCCCGGGCCAGGCGGGCGCCCACTTTTTTTAGTTTCCAGACCGCGCGACCCAACTGCAGCACCTCGGTCAAGCTGATTTCGCTCGCTGAATCTTCTTCTGTTTCCCCGGTTTTTACCTGGTCCCAGGTCTGCACCAATTCCGCCAATCGCTTGCGCGAGGCCTGGACGCTGGGGTCAGTGCCTGCGTCGGCAAGGGCCGATTTGATGGCCAGGTAAAAATGTACCTGGCTGCAGTCTAAGCGCTGAGTCAGGCGTTGTTCGTCGGTTGGCGGTGTTGGATCGCTGCAACGGCAGGACAGACTGCCAAGCAAACAAAGGCTCATGAGGCCCAGGGCCCAGTGGCGAATCAAGTTCATTTGTTTTCCCCCCGCCAGGGTTTTATCCGGCATCGATGCTTACGAGGTAAAACTTGTTGCAGGAGCGGTCCAGTACTTTGAGATCCCGTTTTTGTTCGGAAGTGAGTTGATTTTTCAGTTTTTTCAGGCGGTGCTGTTCGACAAGGATGAAACGTCTTTTGTCCTTGTGCTTGGTGATCCATTTTTTGAGCTTGCTGTTGGACTTGAGCTGGCTGACCGTGTTGCTCGAATAGAAGGTCTCGCCGCGCCAGTTCATCAGGTAGGCACCCACGGGCTCGTCGGCTTGCCTCAGGGCGTAATAGGTTTCGAACATGTGTTGCTGCGTCCAGTGTTGACCCATGGCCCCGAAGAAATACCAGCCTGAGAAAATGGCACCTGCCAGGGCACCGGCGGCCAAAGTGGGCGCGGCCCAACGACGTAGACGATTTCGATCCCAAAGCAGCCAGGTTAAGAGAGTCAAGGCCGTCAATCCGTAGATGATGGCGTAGCCGATTTGTCCGGGGAGGGCGGCTTCTTTTGGGAATGCACGGGTGTAATTGTAGACGAAGAGATCAACTAAGCCCTTGGGCATGAGGCCGATGTCCCGGGAGACGAGGGCCACGATGAGCACGAGGCCCAGCGGCAAAAGCAGGCCCAGGCGGCCTTTTCCCGGCTGCTCCGACCAGCGCACGAGCCAGAGGGCTGCCAGGATTGCGAGAGCCGGGATCGCGGGCAGGGCATAGTGATGGAACTTGGTGACCGAAAAGCTATAAAGGGCATAGCTCACCAGGGCCCAGATGAAAACGAAAAGCTCCACGCGGTCTTCTCGGCCTCGGTGCTCGAGTTGGTCCAGGCGATGGGCCGAGCGGGCCCCACCGTAAACCATAAAGGCGAACCAGGGATGGGTGCCCAGGCCCAGTTGTTCGATGAAATAGGCAAAAGTACCCCGGTCTCCGTGGACGCCTGAGGCCAGGCGATAGAGGTGATCGTGTAAGAAGAAGCGGGTGAAGAATGTCTTTCCTTCGTCATCGAGCAACTTGCGGCTGGCCGATACGATGGAGAGGTAGACAAACCAGGGAGCGGCCACCAGGAGTGCCAGCAGGCCGCCGGTGACGACCCGCATGCGACGCAAACGCGCCCAGTCGCCGCTCACCAGAAAATACACCAAAAAGATCAATCCTGGCAGGGCAAAACCGGAGAGACCCTTGCCCAGCACTGCAAGGCCGGAAAGCGCGTAGCCGAGGTAGATAAGGCCCGGGCGCTCGCGGTCCCGATCAAAGCCGCCGATGACCAGGGCGGCCAGGGCGGCCGTGAGCAGGGCCACCAAGGGCATGTCGGTCATCGCCTGCCGGGCCACGAAACTGTACTGGGGACTTGTGCCCAGGATGATCGCCGCCAAAAGACCCACCTTGGGGCCGAAAAACCGATTGGCCAAGGCGAAGGTGGCTAAGAGACCGAGGATGGCCAACAAGGCAAAAGGCAAGCGGATGAGCCACGCGGCGTAATCCACGATGCCGCCCGTCTCCTTTTCGATGCCAAAGAGCTGCATGGGCAGGGCGATCAACCACATGGTCAGGGCGGGCTTGGAGTAAAAGTGCTTGCCGCCCTCCGACTGGCCCTCGCTCACTTCCCAAGTGGGCAACAGCCAGTCACCTCGCTCAACCATCTCCCTTGCCACCTCTGCATAATGCGGCTCCCAAGGATCCCAAAGACCAACGCTGCCCAAAAAGGGCAAGTAAAGCACGCAACCCAAAAACGTCACCAGCAACCAAGGGCGCCAGCCCGTCATCCAGCGCTCCATGAAGGATGTCTTGGGGGCGATGGGGGTCTCAGTCATGGGGACTACCTTAGCGACAATTGAATCCGTCTTCAACGGCTGTGGTTTTTCAATTCAGGCTGCGGGGCCAATTGCTCTGCGTGGTAGAGGAAGAAGTCGGTGGTCCAGAGGGAAAGGGAAGCTTGTTTTTCCTTTGGTAGGAACCTGATCACATCTTCCCGGGTCTGCTTCCAATCGATTCGTCCAATTTCCTCTCGAAGTTTGTCGATGAACCAGGCCTCCGTTGTTTTGATCCCCTGGCCTTGCCAGGGGCCTTGCTGCTCGATGGCGCTGGATAGTAGTTTCAGGTTGGGTCGGACCTTCTTGGCCACGTACCAGAGAAAGTCGTACCAGTCCCTTCCCTTGGTGTAGCTGCGGCAAAGTAATGCGTGGGCCTTGCTGGCGAAAGCGGATTCCAATGTCTGGGTGGTGATGGCGGTCATCACGGGAAATGCGATGTAGCTGGTGTCAAAGGTGGAGCCCTGAGGTGGCCTGGTGTCGATCTCTAGCTTGATTTTGATCTTCTGCAAAGGATGCCTTGAATAGGGCAGGTCGAGCAGCAGGAGTTTTCCTTTGGATTCGGCTTTGACGAAGGCTTTTTTTACCGCTGCTTCGGGCGCTGATCTTTCCAGCACCTCAAGCTTGATGTTTTCGTGGGTCATGTCCTCGAAAAGACAATCCAGGTAGGGTTGCCAGTGAAATTCAGTTTGCTCCACCTTGCAGACGAAATCCAGATCTTCGGAAAACCGATCGAGACCATGAATGATGCGCAGAAAGGTGCCCCCATGGAATCCGGCTAGCTTGAAAAGGCCTGCCTTGGCCAGGCTGGACAGAACGAAATGTTGCAGGATCTCGGCCAGAGCGTGCTCTTGTTCCAGGGCATTGGCCGGGCTGAATTCCTTGAGTTTTTCCGAGAAGGTATCTGCCATCATGTCCTTAGCTCCTCGTGCAGCCCGCGCAGGTAGGCTCGTACTCGTTTGTTCCGCATGCTTCTTCGGATCTCTTCGTGGTCGCCAAGAGACATCTGCCGGAGATCCTCTTCTTCCATGCGCATGGATTTCATTAAGAAACCCATTCCATCCTGATGCCAGGTGACCCCTTTGCGCAGGTAGATCAGATCGGCGATCGCTCGCAAGGGTGAGGCGATGAAGGCCCACGAAAGGTGGTCTAACTTGATGGACTGGACCCCTGCTCGCGGCATGTTGGTCGGGATTCGCAGGAAGGAAAAGACCCCCAATGGATTGGTATACGATCGACTGCGCTTGGAGGTGACGCTCGCGACACCGAATACGGCCTCGGGCAGCAGTCCATGATAGGAAAGGGCCGATTCCAGACTGACGTGAGAGGGGCTGTGCAGCATGCCGGCCAAGGCAAAAGGGTGCAGATGGGTTTTCCGGTAGGGTTTGGCAAGGCAGTAAAGGCCAGACTTGAGTCGGAGCACTTCGCCGATTTCGACTGCCCTGTGCAAGAGGAGCTTTCGGGCGGCAGCAGACCTTTGGGGGAAGAGGTTCCGGATACTCGTTTCATCGAACACCCCCCCTGGCGGGGCGAGATCGAGTAGTTTTTCTGTGATTGTTTGCATAACTTGCACCCAGGTTACGAAAACCGTAACTTTGATGCAAGTTTTAGTCTAGTCGTCCAGCTATCAGGAACATGGTCATCCAGGCCAAGGGCAGGGTCACGAAGATGAAGCTCGTCAAACCACGCAAACGCAGGGACCACCAGCTGTAGGCCTTGCGTTCTCGGGCATCGATCGATTTCTTGTGGGCATTTAGCAGACTGTGACCCATGATGGGCCATCCCAGCACGAGCAGCACCACCGTTGAGCTGAGCCATGCCGCGGCCGGGATCCAGTTTTGAGGACTGACCTCCTTGGCCCATCGGGCTGGCAACTCCAGCAAGATGTTTTCTAAGGCGTGGGCTAAGCCCACCAGGGCCAGGGCAAAGAGCAGAAACAGACCGATCGGCAGGTGGATTTTTTGCAGGTTGATGTCTCGGAGGTAGCGACCGACGAAAATCACGGCTCGGCGCAGCATGTATAGACGCCGACCGATGATGCCCCAGAGTCTGGCGAAGATGCCCGAGCCGGGCAAGACGTAGCCGTCCATGGGGTCGCCCTGATCATGTCGCGGAATGGAGCCGGCCACGACGATGGCCGTTGCGGCGAAAGCCCAGAGTCCCGCCAAAAAGGGGGCCGCGATTCGGCGTTGATGCAGCATCAAGACGTCCTCGCGGCCGAAGCCGGCCATCAGGCCGTGGAAGAGTTCCAAGAGTAACTCCACCATGCGCTCTAAGGCAGGGAAGCCGAGGAAGAAGGCCAGGCTGGCCAAGGCCATGGTGGCCACGGGCATGAACAGGGGCCGGGAATGACCCAGGCCCCGACTGGTGTTTCTGTACCAGCGCCACAGGAAAAACTTCGAGGCCAGATCGGTTTCGTTGGTGTCCTCGTCGTCGTAAAGATCGCCGAGATTTTTTTGGTAGCCTTCCTTCTCCATGGCTTCAGAGCATACCTTGAGGCGGGCCCTTAGATCCAGATCGGAACTTCCGGATGGATCTGTCGCTCGACGAATTCCACCGCCGCGGCCCGTTCGCTGTGCAGGCTGCCGATGGAGCGGCCGGATTCATCGAAGGCTTCAAGATGACAGTTGGCCAACTTGGAGTTGTTACACCAAAGGCGGGTGCCGTCCGGATCCTGGTAGCCGACGCCAAGCATGTCTTCGCTCGGTACCTCCAATCGCCCCTCGACCCTCAGATCGCCGCCGCGCAGACTGAAAGTCCAAGCGCCCAAATTCCATTGGCTGCGAGAAAAGAGGATGTCTTTGATGCTGTTGAGTCGAAGCTCGCGACCAAAGGCCTTGAGGTAGAAAACCTTCAGGGGCGGGCTGGTCAACGGGCCCAGGGCCACCTGGCTGTCTAAGGCCTCCAGGACGGCCTTGGGATCTTCGGCGAAGGTGTTGCAGTGCCCCCAAGCCCAGCGTTTGGCATGCTGGGTTCCCCAGATGTGGGTCTGTTGGCCCGGAACCTGGGCCAACTCGATGCGCCGTCCGTCTGCCGTAAGCGTCCCCGAAAAGCGCGCGTCCAGATGGGGGCTCAGCACCTTGGTGCGAGGCAGCTTGGTTTTGTACATGGAGTCGAAAGGAAAATGGTTAAACAAGGGTGAATCGGAATCGAAATCTAAGTCCCAGGCCAGGCGATGTCCACGCGATTTGTCTTCGAGCACCCCCTGGCTGCCATGTTGGTTGAGGTTGGATTCGCCAAGATCCAGGGCGAATCGGTTGCATTCCCAGCGCAGGGCGCTTGCCGGCAGGCTTTCTTTGATGGCGAAGTGTCGGCTTGGGTCCTGGCTGTCGAAAAAGATGCCCCAGAGTTCTGCTTTGGCCTCGCCTTGAGTGGGGCTGGTCAAGGTGTAGCGCAGCCAGGCGGCCGTTTGGCTCACGGGGTCGTTGAACTTCAAGTAGTAGACTTCATAAAAGCCGCGCGCTTGTCCGTCCCATCGCAGAAGATTGGCCTGCTCTTTTTCGTGGAGACTCATTGACCTTCCCCCCTGGACCTCACTAGGGTCGTTGCCACTCCAGTCGCACTTCGTGCACGATCGGTCGGATGTCTGGCTCCTGGGTGCTCAGACGGATGTCCACCTCGAAGGCCCAGTCGATGAGGGGCCCGCCGTTGGCGGCCAGGTCGATGGTGTTCGTGGCCGCGCCCACGGGGTAGTCGAAGTACTGAGGGACGCCGCCGATTTCAGCCGGAAGCCAGCTCGAAGAGGGCGTCAGTGTTTGGTCCATGGAGCGGATTCGGATGCTCGCCGAAGTAAGCGCCGGTACGTAGGCCTCCCAGAAGATGGAGTCCACCTGGGCCTGTTCGAATTGTGACTCGAAGATGTAGCGCCAGTAGCCCCTGGGCGAGGTGAAGTTCAAGGCGGTGGAGCCGGTGAAGTCCGAGTAGGTATAGTGGCTGCCCAAGCCGATGGAGTCGCCGTCGGGTAGATCGGTTGATCGGGCGTTGGTGGCCGGGTCGAGCTTCCAGACGCGGTCGCTGCCCAGGCCCAGGGTCCAGGCGTAGCCGTCTTTGTCAAAACCCACGCCTCGCAGGTCGTTGGAGACGCCCGATATGAACGTGTTGTCGTTATTGCGGGTGGTGCCGATCATGACCCAGGTGGAGTTGGCGAAGTTGGCTTCGTCAATCACCAATCGCCCGGTGTAGCCGATTGGATAGAAGGAGGCCCAGACGTTACCCGTGGCGGGTTCCACGCCCACGCCGGTTACCCTGAATCGGTCGTAACCGCCACAAGCGAATTCGTTGGTGAGCACCACGGGCCGGGTGGAGCCCGGCGTGGGATCGGTGTCCGCGCCCCCCACCTGAAAATGATAGAAGCGCATGGTGCCCGGATCAAACATGGCAATGCCGCCAGTGTTCGGCCAGCCCCCCATCCAGACGCGGTTGGATGCGTCGATGCCGATGCCATAGGAACCGCAGAGTCCGGTGTAGACGCGCTCCCATCCTTCCTGGCCTGGGTTGGTGTTGAAAACGGCCAGGGTATTGCGGGTATAGGAACTCGTGTAGAGCAGGCCGTAGGAGTCCACGACGAGACCATAGACGCCGCCTGCGTCCAGCGTGCCCGTGCCGGGCTGTAGCACGCCGCTCGCGTCAGGGTCCCATCGCGGAATGGCGTCGTCGCTGTAATAAGGGCCCAGCTCAAAGGTCGCGGGGTCGATGGACTGTACGCCGCCACTGGAGTAGCCGATCCACATGCGACCGTCGGTTCCGGCGGCGATGCCCCGGATGGAGGGGTACGAGGGGTTGGGCACGGCGCTATATATCACGCATTCATCGAAGAAGGGATCCGCCGCGCTGTTGATCATGTCGGTACCGCTGGAGGTCTGCAGCCCGGCCACGCCGTTGCGGTCGGGGTTGCAGGAGCTTGTGTCGCCCAGTACCTTGGTGAGCCGTCCGTCGTCGCGGCCACCCACCCACATGTTGCCGTCCAAGTCCACGGCCGTGCGGCTCGGGTTGTTGCCCACCCAGTAGATGCCTTCTTCCTGGTGCAGTTCCGTGTTGTATTTGGTCACGGATTGGGCAGTGTGATTTGCCGCCCAGAGGTAAGGCGGGGCGTAGGCACCCTTGACCAGCGTGATGCCGTCCCGCCCGGTTGGGTTGTCGGGATCGTTGGCCTCGATCACGTCGATGCCGTCGTCGGCCTCGCCAACGACCGTTGGGTCCATGGGGAGCAGGTAACAAGATTCCCCGCATGTGCCACAGGCATTGAGCAGCCCCTCGTCCACCAGGCCGTCGCAGTCGTTGTCCAAATCGTCACAAATCTCGGGGAAGGGACCGGTGCCGCCCTCGCAAGGCCCCCATGTGTTGTTGGCGCAGGTTCGCGTGCCGTAAGTACACGCACCGGCCCCATCGCCGCAGTACTGCGTCGCACCTTCCGGGCAAATGCAGCCCTCATCGATTTGGCCATCGCAGTCCTCGTCGATGCCGTTCCCCGTGCCGCTCGGGCCGCAGAGCTCTTGTGTCGGCAGCACGAAGCCCGTGCAGGGGTACCAGAACTCGCCGTCGCAGGAGCGCGTGCCGAAAACGCAAGTGCCGATGTTGGCGGTCTCTGGTGGGCCAGGGTAGCAGGGCATGTCCTCGTAGCATTCCGGGCAGCCGTCGTCGACCTGGCCGTTGCAATCGTTGTCCAGGCCGTCGCCGCAGGTTTCTGCCGCGTCCGCCGACCCGCAACCGCCACAGCCGTTCAGCACGCCGTTATCGATGATTCCGTCGCAGTCGTCGTCGATGCCGTTGCATTCTTCGGGGCTGGGCGTCGTGCACCAGGGGCAGCCCTCGTCCACCCAATCGTCGCAGTCGTTGTCTAAGGCGTCGCCGCAGATTTCAGTGGCCGGCAAGGTCTCGCCGACGCAAGGTCCCCAAGTGCCGTTGCTCAGGCAATCCCTCGTGCCGCCCTGGCAGATGCCCACGCCGAGGGTGTAGATGGGCCCCGAGTAGCAAGGTTGGCCGGTGCGGGGCAGATTCGGGTCGTAGTCACGCAGTCCTCAGGGGGAATGGTCGAGTTGCAGCCACCCAGCGGATCCATCACGCCTTCGTCCACGTCGCCGTCGCAGTCGTCGTCGATGCCGTTGCAGGTTTCCTCCACGGGCCCCACCTCGTTTTCGCAGGTGGGCGACCACGTTCCGTTTACGCAGGCCTGGGTCCCGGGCGTGCATCGCATGGGTGGCGCGAGGCTCATGGGATCCCCCACGCTGGAGCAGAGTTGCACGGAGCCGGGCTCACAAGCGCAGTTCTCATTGATGTTTCCGTCGCAGTTGTTGTCCAGGTTGTCGTCGCAAAGCTCTTCGGCGCCCGGATGGACCGTGTTGTTCAGGTCGTTGCAGTCGTCGCCTAAGATACATCCCGTGCCGTAACCGTCGTTGTCTTGATCCACGCAGACATCACCGCCACCGTCTTCCCCGTCGCCTCCGTCGGTCTGTTGCGGTTCGGGTTGGCAGTAGCCGCTGAGGCAGATTTCTCCATCCGGGCAAGCTGTGTCGGATGAGCAGGGCACCAGGCAGGCGCCAGATACGCAGATCTCATTTCCCGCGCAGTCAGAATCTCCGGAGCATCCCAGGCGACAAACGCCCAGATGACAGGTATGACCCTCTTCACAGTCTTCGTTTTGAGAGCACAACTTTGGGCCGGCGACATCGCTGCTGCAGGAGGAAAGGCCCGCCAAGCTCAGGATCACGATGCCAAAGACACAAACCGTCAAATGGCGTCCATTTCGTAGCATGACGTCCTCTCTCTCTTTTTGTACTGATCAACAAAAAGTACCCTAATATTATGGGCGCTGGTCGTCAGAAGGTCAATACGTCCCAGCCCTCGTCCAGATAGCGACCGATGCTGGGATGGCCGCTCATCTCGCCGCAGGCATCCAGGCCCTGGGCCTCCACGGCGGCCAGCGACCCCATTTTGTTGGCGCAGGCCTTGCATACGCAGCCGATGAGGCCGGCGTCTTTTGCCTTTTGATAGAGTGGCGCGAAGGGGGCCTTGGGGTCCTCGTAGAAGGTTTGGGCCAGTTTGGTTGCCGACCCTTCCAAGATAATGGTGACTTCCTTGCCACGCTCTTTTAAGTCAAAAGCATTGAGCAGGACGTGGACAAAGCACATGGGGTCTCCGTTGAAGGCGAACAATGCGATCTTCATGATTTCCTCCCTTTCTGAAAAATGGTCTGGGAGTTTTCAAATATCAATCCGCAATATAATTGTCCATCCGGCTTGGGTCGCATACACTTGGGTGGTGCCGAAACCGGTACGGGAGATCGTATGAACGCCAAGCTGTTTTCCATTCTGATTCCGGTTTACAACGAGCGCGCCTTTGTCGAGCGCCTGGTGCACAAGGTGTTGGAGGCGCCGCTGCCGGAGGGACTTGAGCGAGAGTTGGTCATTGTGGATGACGGCTCCACCGACGGCACAGCCGAGAAAATCGACGAGCTGCAGGCAGCCAATCCGGAGAAAGTGCGTGTTTTTCACCAGCCGAAAAATTTGGGTAAGGGCGCAGCCATCATCCGAGCCATCGAGGAGATGCGTGGTGACGTGGCCATTTTTCAGGACGCGGACTTGGAGTACGACCCGGGCGATTACATACGACTCCTCGAGCCCATCCTTTCTGGGCGGGCTGATGTGGTCTATGGTTCTCGATTCGCTTCGGCTTCCAGTCGGCGGGTGCTTAACTATCACCATGAATTGGGCAACCGGCTGCTGACTTTCGTGAGCAACATCACAACGGGCTTGAACCTGACCGACATGGAAACTTGCTACAAGGTGTTCCGCGCGGATATTTTGCGCACCATCCCCATTCGCTCTCTGCGCTTCGGCATCGAGCCCGAGATCACGGCCAAGGTGGCCAAGCGCAAGTGCGTGGTTTATGAGGTGCCCATCAGTTACTACGGTCGCGATTACACTGAGGGCAAGAAGATAGGCTGGCGTGACGGGGTAGAGGCCCTCTTCGTGATTTCCAAATACTGGATGCTGGATGACTGCTTCTCGGAGCGATACGGCCAGTATGTGCTGGAGTCGCTCTCGGCCACGCGTCGTTTTTCCTCCTGGATGGTGGACACCATCGAACCCTTCTTTGGCCAACGCATTTTGGAAGTGGGGTCGGGCATCGCCAATATTTCCCGTTTGCTCCCCAAACGTGAGCGGCTGACCCTTTCCGACAGGGACCCTGAGTATCTGCGCTTGCTCGAACAGGCCTTTGGTGAACAAGACACCGTGGATGTGCGGAAATTGGATTTGGACTCGGATGAAGACTTCGCCAATCTGTCGAGGCAATACGATACGGTGGTTTGTCTGAATGTGTTGGAGCATGTAGAGCAGGACGCGGCCGCCTTGCGCCGCTTGGTCGGGGCTTTGGAGCCGGGTGGGCGTTTGATTTTGCTGGTTCCGCAGCATGAGTTTCTGATGAGCGAGATGGACCGATCCTTGGGCCATCACCGTCGATATACGCGGGAGGCTGTGGATAGCCTGCTGCGAGAGGCCGGTCTGGATGTAGAGCATCTGCAGAATTTTAACGGTTTGGCCATCTTGGGTTGGTGGCTGAACGCCAAGGTTATGGGGAGTACGAAACTGAGCAAGGTACAGCTCAAGCTATACGACAGCCTGGTCCCCATGCTGTCCAAAATTGAGCCCCTGTTGCCCTTGCCGGGCATTTCGATTGTTGCCGTGGGTCGAAAGAGGATTTGAAATGAAACGGACTTTATTGGGCTTCGTAATTCTGCTTGGCTTCGTGATTTGGGTGGGATGCACGACCGAGGACAGCGTGACGCCGGCGGGGCTTCGGCAGGCTATCATCGACGGCGTGCCGGATACGGATCCGGCTCATATGGCCGTGGTGGCCATCTGGGATGAGGCGGCTTTGTGTTCGGGCACCTTGATCGCACCCCGGGTGGTACTGACCGCGGGCCACTGTCTTTATCGGCGTGACGGTACTCGTTTTCAGGCCATTTTCGGCAACGAGACCCAGGCCGCGCCCATGCGCAAAGTGATCGCCGCACGTTTGCATCCCGAGTACGAGCCCTACAGTTTAATTAACGACATCGCGCTTTTGTACCTGGCGGAGCCGGCCCCAGATGGCATCCTGCCAATCCCGGCCTTGCCTGACGGTCTGGGTTTAACCCATGACGATGTGGGGGGTCCCTTGGTTTTCTCCGGTTTCGGGCGCAACGAACTGGGGCAATTTACTCGGAAGCTCACGGTCACGGGTGTCTTGGGTTTTGTTTGCGACGACGAAGGCAGTTGTTCGGGTCTGGGACGACCGGCCGCGGTCAACACGATTTGTTATGACCAGGAATTGGGTGGTCCTTGTTTCGGCGACAGTGGCGGCCCGGCTTTTGTGACAAGGGATGGGGTGGAGTACGTCGCCGGCATCACCTCTTACGGTGATTGGCGTTGCGCCGAATATGGATGCAGCACGCAGGTGGATCGCTTCGAAGAATTCATACAGTCCTTTCTCAATGCCACCAAGGGGCAGGGGGCGGCATGCGCTGATGCCGCCGAATGCCTGTCGAATCACTGTGCCGACGGGGTTTGCTGTGATTATGCCTGCGATCGGACTTGCGAATATTGCGCCCTGGATGGCTCGATGGGGCAATGCCGCCGGGTCGAAGACGACAGCATCGAAGAAGGTTGCGGCCTGGACGAAGGTTGCGCCACCGCCACCGGCAAACCCTCCGCTTGGATTTTTACGCTGCTTTTTGTCTTCGTTTTGGGCTTCTTGCCCTTTTTGCGCCGCGATCAATAAATTCCCTCCTCCCATCTGTAGAGCAACCAGCCAAAAACAACACTTGCACATAACCGCATAAGCGGGTATATACATAGGTGTCGTAGGTGTCAAAAAAGGAGGCGAGATGCGCGTTTATGCTGATTTGTTCAAGGCCTTATCCGACGAGACTCGTTTGGCCGCCCTGGCCATGATCATGGATCACGGCGAACTCTGCGTTTGCGATGTGGAGGCGGTCTTGGCCATCACCCAGTCCAAAGCCTCAAGGCACCTTCGCTATTTGAAGAACGTCGGCTTGCTCGACGATCGGCGCGACGGCATTTGGGTGCACTATCGCTTGCCCCAAAAGCCCACGAAGGAAGTGGCTGCGCTTATTGGTGCCAATCGAAAACTCATCGAGGGGCTGAAAGACAAGGAATTGGAGCGGAAATTAAAGACTTGGCTGGCGGACAAGGACCGCTGTCGTTCCTGCTGTTGAAAGACGCTCTCAAGTACATGAGTCCGCACAAGGAGGCTGAAACCATGGCGAAGAAAAATGACGTCCACAAGCTGGTGTCCGAGTTTTATTCGCATAGCTTGACGAAAAGCCACAGCTGTTGCGGTTCCGGTTTGGCTGAGCATCTGGCTTCTTACGATCCGGATAAGTTGAAGCTTCTTCCTCGTGACGCCGTGGCGAACTCCTTCGCTTGCGGCGACCCATTGGCTTTTGCCGAAGTGCGAGCGGGTGAGGTCGTTTTGGATCTTGGCTGTGGCGCGGGCATGGATCTCCTGATTGCCGCCGAGAAAGTCGGCCCAACCGGTCGCGTGATCGGCGTGGATATGACGGAAGCCATGTTGGCAGTCGCCCGAAAGAATCTGGAGGCGGCTGGTGTGGAGAATGTGGAATTGCGGGCCGGGACCATCGAGCATTTGCCCGTCGAAGACGGGTCGGTCGACTGGGTGATCTCCAATTGCGTGATTAACTTATCGCCTGACAAGCCCAGGGTTTTTGTCGAGATCGCCCGGGTGCTCAAGTCTGATGGGCGTATCAGCATCTCGGACATGGTGGCCGAAGGATTGCCCGATTGGGCGCAAGAGGATAAGGAGTTGTACGGTGCCTGTGTGGCCGGGGCGGTATCTGAGGCCGATTACCTTGATGGTTTGAGTCGGGCTGGCCTCGAAGACCTTAGCGTGGTTCAGCGTCTGATTTTCGAAGGCCCCCAACTCGAGTTGCTGTCAGGGGGCGAAGAGGCGACCGGTTGCTGCGGTACCGGTCCCTCTGCCTTATCCTCAGAACAAATAGCGCAGCTATCCGGCAAGATAGCCAGCATCAAGATTCAAGGCCGCAAAGGGAGTGGAGGGCCCGCCTGATGGAGGACGGCAACTGGCAGGCTCAGGCTTTTGCCTTGGCTGCCTTGGCACCCAAGCATGTGCTTTTTCTTTGTGTGCAGAATTCTGCCCGCAGTCAGATAGCCGAGGGCTTGGCGCGACATTTGGCTGCTGGCAACATCAGGATTTCTTCGGCGGGTTCTAAGCCTGCTGTCGTTCGCCCGGAGGCCATTGAGGTGCTGAATGAGATGGGCGTCGACAGCGGCATGCTGCGCGCCAAGGGACTTGATGCGGTGGATATGGATTCGGTGGAGGCCGTCATTACTCTCTGCGCCGATGAGATTTGTCCCTTTTTTCCTCGTCCCGTGACCCAAGTTCATTGGGCATTGCCGGATCCTGCCTCGGTGGAGGGGGCCGGGCGCTTGGACGCTTTCCGTGCGGTGCGGGATGAGTTGATGACGAGGCTTCGGATTGTGTTTGGGGTAGGCAAGGAATGAAAGAACGAAACAAGTTGGCCATCATCCTGGCCGTCTTTGCTGCTGCCTGGTTCTTGCCGGTGGAGCATGCGCGATTCTCAACCGCGGTAATTGAGTCTTTGGAGCTCGTGCGCTGGTATGCCCGCGAACATGTACTCTTGTGCCTGATCCCGGCTTTTTTCATCGCCGGCGCCATCAGCGTATTTGTGAGCCAAGGTGCGGTCATGAAGTATCTGGGGCCCAAGGCCAAGAAGCTTGTGGCCTATCCGGTGGCGGCTGTCTCAGGCAGCATCCTGGCGGTTTGCTCCTGCACCGTCTTGCCCCTGTTTGCCAGCATTCACAAGCGTGGCGCGGGCTTAGGCCCGGCCACTGCTTTTCTTTACGCGGGACCCGCCATCAATGTTTTGGCCATCATCCTGACGGCCCGTGTGCTGGGGCCCGAGTTGGGCTTGGCTCGGGCCATCGGTGCCATTCTGTTTTCGGTGCTGGTGGGCTTGTTCATGCACTTGATTTTTCGGCGGGAAGAGGCCGAGCGGGCGGCGGCGGCTCCGGTCATATTGCCAGCCGAAGACAGCGGGCGAAAGCTTTGGCAGGATGCCATGTACTTTGTAGCCATGTTGGGGATTTTGGTTTTCGCAAACTGGGGCGCGCCCGCCGAAGGCGAGACCGGTTTGTGGCAGATACTGCATTCCGCCAAGTGGATCATCACCGGTGTTTTTGGGCTGGGTTTGTTGGTCGCTCTGCTTCGCTGGTTTGCAAAAGACGAGCTGATGGACTGGGTGGATTCTTCCTGGACATTCGCCAAACAAATTTTGCCTCTTCTGTTTGCGGGCGTCTTTGTGGCCGGTCTGTTGTTGGGGGGTCCGGAGGGCGGCCAGGGTCTTGTGCCTCAGGCTTGGGTCGAATCCATGGTGGGTGGCAATTCCCTCATGGCCAATCTCTTCGCTTCGGCCTCCGGTGCCCTGATGTACTTCGCGACTTTGACCGAGGTGCCCATCCTGGAAGGGCTGTTGAACGCGGGCATGGGCAAGGGGCCTGCTTTGGCTTTGTTGCTCGCAGGCCCGGCTTTGTCATTGCCCAATATGTTGGTCATCCGCAGTGTGATGGGTACGAAAAAGACACTCGTTTTCATCGGTTTGGTGGTGCTTTTGTCAACATGGGCGGGATGGATTTTTGGCAGCTTGTTCTGATTGCAAGACAAGAAAGGAAGGACCAGATGATCGAAGTCAAGGTGCTGGGGACGGGTTGCGCCAAATGCGGCAAGTTGTACGCGGAGGCCGAGAAGGCGGTGTCGGGCTCGGGCGTGGAGGTAAGGCTTGTAAAGGTGGAGAAGCTCGAAGAGATCATGGCTTTCAACGTGATGATGACCCCGGCCCTGGTGGTGGACGGCGAGGTTAAGAGTTCCGGCAAGATCCCCAAGTTTGAACAGATTGTCGGCTGGTTGACCACAGCCGCCATGAAAAAAGAGGACTGAGGTTCGCCTTGGAAGAGTTGCTCGGCAATGTCCAAGTCTATGTGAACGACAGCCCCTGGTTCGCGGTGGTGGTCGTGTTTTTGGGTGGATTGATAACCGCGTCCAATCCCTGTGTTTTGGCCATGATCCCCTTGATGATGAGTTTCGTGGCTGGTCGCGAGGAAGAAGGCGCCTCGATTGCGCGCTCCTTCGGCTATTCCATGGTTTTCGTATTGGGTTTGGGCATCACCTTCACCGCCATGGGCATGGTGGCCGCCCTGGCCGGCAGCATGTACGGGGAGGTGTCTTCGGTCTGGAACTGGGTGGTCGCCGGGGTCTGCCTGCTCATGGGCCTGCACCTGATGGGTCTTATTCCGCTAAATATTCCGGCGCTCGTGCGTTTCCAGCCTCGCACCCGCGGCTTGTTGGGGGCTCTGATCCTTGGCTTGTTTTTTGGTCTGGTGTCGGCTCCCTGCGCCGGCCCCATTTTGGTGGTGCTTTTGACTTACCTCGCGGGCTCGGGGGCCTCGGTGCTCTATGGCGGGGCGCTTTTGTTGGTATACGCCCTGGGCCACAGCGTCCTGATTTTGGTGGCCGGTACGTCGATGGGGGCGGCCAAGAAGCTCATAGAAAACAAAAAGGCGACCAAGGCTTTGGCTTGGCTAAGACGGGGTGCCGGGGTCGCGGTGGTGTTGGTGGGTGTTTTCTTTGTCTATCAGGCGCTGGCGTGAGCCCGTTGTCCGCGGAGGAGTCATGAGAAAATGGATGGTCTTGCTTGGACTGATGACCTGTTTTTCGATGCTGGCCTGTGAGCGACAGGCGAATGCGAAGAGGCCGAGCGATGCGCCGGTCGCGGCCGAGGCCGTTGCGAAAGAAGCCCCGCTGAGCAAAGCCCCGGTGGGCAAGGTTGCCCAGATCGTCTTCGTTGGTCAGAAAAAAGCCTGTGATTGCACGCGTACCCGCATCGACGAGGGCTGGTCTGTCTTGCAGGCTGCTTTAGCCAAGGCGAAGCCCATCGAGGTGCGACGCATCCAGCTGGATGTGGACAAGAAAGAAGTCGAACGCCTGCGCAAGCTGAGGACCATGTTGGTGGCGCCGGGTCTATACTTTTTGGACGCCAAGGGCCTGGTGGTGGAGCTTCTGCAAGGTGAGCTGGACGAGGCGCAACTGGCGGCCCTTTTGCCCTGAGCTGAAGCCCTTTTCTTGCGTACTCCTGTTGGGGCTTGTACCCTCGGTTCATGAGGCGTCTTTCTATCGTTTTGCTGTGTTCGGTTGTGATCTTGAGCTTGTCCTCGTTTTCCTTTGCCATGGAAGATGACAACCTTCACCACACCCCTCGGGGCAATACGGCGATGATGGGCATGGCCATCGGGCATCATCAGGCATGGACCTTGGCCTTTCCTGCCTTTTTTCCCATGATGGAAGTGCGGGCGGGATACAACCCGATGGAGAACCTCCAGTTTCGCATCGACATCGGCGGCGGCGCTTGCCATGTGAGCCAGTCCGAAGTGAAGAGTTTTGAGGGGGCCACCCTGCTGATCCTCAGCGCTCAGCTGGGTATTTTCTGGACGCCTAGAATCAGCGACAGCCTGACTTTGCGCCTGGGTCCCACCATCGCCTGGTGGCTCACCAGCATGTATGGGGAAAATCTGATAGGCGTGACCAGCGGTAGCTTGACCGATTATTTGGAGGCGGACAGTCAGGCTTTTGGCGGCATCTTGGGTCTGGATATGGACATCTCGGAACGTTGGGCTCTGTCCTTCGAGGCGCGCTACAACACGGCCGGCATCAGCCTGGGTGGATACCAGACAGATTCCGGTGGGCTGACTCTCTTTATGGGTTTTGTGTATCGAACCAAGCCCTGGGACCTCAAGCCTCTCGACTAATTCATGTCCAGTTCCCGATCATCGAGAAATGTGCGGCGGGCCCTCCTCGGCATTCTTGCCAGCGCTTTGTTTGTTTTCTTTGGTCTGACGATCCTTTATCGCATAACGCATCTTGAGGTTTCAGCGGACATTGTTTGGCTTGGGCAGCAAAGCCTGGCTCCGGAGACGCCCGTGGCGCAACGGGCCTGGGCCTCCGGGCCTGATGGGCGAAGGTTGACCATCAACTCTGCTCGTCTGAGTTTGCGGCGAGGTGATCGGCAAGCCGAAGTTTTCGTTTTTGCGCTTGCGCGGGCCGATGCCTTGGCCCCGGATGTGCTGGATATCAATTTTCATGTGCCTGCTTGGCCCCCGGGTAAGGCGTGGGCCGTGCTTGAAATGGAGACGGCTGCGGGTCCCTTGCGCATGGAGCGGGAGCTGAACATCGACCCCGTGATCGAGGGCTGCCTGAGCATGCTTTCTCCCCGCCGGGAGTGGAGTCAGGCACCGGCTGGTCTGGCCACGGCTCCGACGGGAGGGCACGAGGGCAGGAGCGGGGTGGGCGCGCCGGTGGCTTTCCAGGCCTTTCCCCTGGGCGGGCGCCTGGGCCAGGGCAAGGATGAGCTTTGGTTGCGCGCTTTGGATCGACAGAGGCGCAGTGTGGCCGGGCGATTGACGCCCAAGGACGGAGAGGCGCAAGCGGCTGGCGAAGAAGGTTTTGCCTTGCTCCAGGTCGCGGGTTCCCTGGGGGTCCATTTCGAAAGCCCCGAGGGCGACTTGGAGCAGCGGCTGGAGCTCAGGCGAGAGGCTTCTCCAGGCCGCCTGCGGGCCAGGCCTTTGTTGCTGAGGGCGGGTGATGATCTCCAACTGCGTCTGGCCGGCAACCCGGCAGCGGGAAATTTTTACTGGGAGCTGTGGTGGCTTGGGGGATGGGCGGCCACAGGCCAGCAGGATTTTCAGCTTGGTGGTGGAGACTGGATTTTGTCTTTGCCTCCGGGCCTGGAGGGACCCTTGTTGATCAGGCTTCGCGGGGACGCGGCCGGGGAAGGTGCGGCGGCGCGGGCTTTTGCGATTGGGGGTCGTGCCGGCGTTCCGAAGCCCGCGGATGCCTGGCGCTTGCTGCAATTGGTGCCCGGTGAAGAGGGTTTCTGGGATGAGATGGTCGGCCTGGGGCGAGGTCCGGCGGCCACGGCCGCCTTGCTCAGTCGTCTGCGGGGCCCGGACGGCCCACTGCCCGAGTTGGGCCGGGAGCGTTCAAGGGGAGGGCGCTCGGGTATGCCTTGGCTGGGATGGATTTTGGTCGGTCTCGGTGGATTGGGCCTGCTGTTGGTATTTTTGTTCATAGCCTTGCGTCGTGCTTACAGGTCTTGACAAGCAGCCCTTGTCGTAATACCATTAAGGCAAGAGGGTGATACCATGAAGATGATCTCACTGAAAATACCAGAGAAACTCGAGGCCCGGTTGAAGGCGCTGGCCGGGAAGCACGGTAAGGCAAAATCCGAGATCGTGCGCGCTGCTCTCGAGGCCTATATCAAGTCAGAGGGAGAGATTGGCGATGCGTCATTCCTGGCGATTGCCTCCGATCTGTCCGGCGTTGTTTCCGGCCCCGAAGACCTTTCCTCCAATCCCGAGCATATGGATGGATACGGCAAATGAGGACTCGGGTTATCGTGGATACGGGACCGATTGTCGCGTTTCTTAATCAAAGAGATCATTATCATCGTTGGGCTGTCCAGGAGCTGTCGAACTTGCAGCCGCCTTTGTTGACTTGTGAGGCGGTTCTCTCAGAGGCCTGTTTTCTCATGCGCCGCTTTGGGGACGGCGCTCGCTCAGTGATGGAGCTCGTTCGTCGAGGCCTGATTCTGACCGAGTTCAATCTGTCGGATGAGGTGGAGCCAATCGACAAGTTGCTGGCCAAATACAAAGATGTGCCCATTTCACTCGCCGATGCCTGCCTGGTGCGCATGTCTGAACAGATCTCCCAAAGCATCGTATTCACCCTGGATAGTGACTTCAGGCTGTACCGAAAACACGGCAGGCAGGTCATCCCCACGCGCATGCCGAAGACTTGAGGGCGTTGACGCCGGAAGCGGCCAAGACCTACAATGAAGCCGTACAAAGGAGAGGGTCATGGTTGGTGTGCGATTGCTGTTGGGTTTTGGTTTGGTTCTTGTTTTGGTCCTGGGTCTTGGCGCCTGCGGGTCGGAGAATGCCCCGGTGGGCGATGGCGGTTTGGATGCCGAGGATGCCGGTGGGGGTGATGGACAGCAAGTTTGTACACATCGGGCCGACTGTGAGTTGGGGGAAATCTGCCAGGATGGGTTCTGTGTGGCCGACTGCCCGGCGAATGATCGTTGCGAGCAAGGTGGCGATTGTTGTCCTGGGGACTGGGAATGCATTAATTCAGTTTGTCGCAGGCCTTGTGCGGGCCAGCGCTGCGGTCCGGAAGGAGAGTTCTGTTGCGAGGGGGATGAGGTTTGTCTCGACCAGCGATGCGTACTCGACTGCGGCGAATACGAGATCTGTGGTCGTCAGTTGGATTTCTGTTGTGCGCAGAACGAAATTTGCTACGGCAGCCAATGCACGCTGCCAGGGACGAACTGCGTCAACCGATTCGACTGTCCGGCGGGCATGATCTGCGAGCCCGATCTTCGGATCTGTATCGACGAAGAGGTTGTGGGTGATTGTTTGTACCATCCGCCGAGCGGCGTGTTTGAGCCTGTCGTTGAGTGGCATTGGAGCGGGTCGGATGTGGAGTCTGGCTTCGATCAGGTCATGATGGCACCGGCTGTGGCCAACTTGACCGACGACAACGGTGACGGCCGGGTTGATGAACTGGATGTGCCGGACGTGGTTTTCATTACTTTTTCAGGCGGCGCATATAACGACCGGGGCGTTTTGCGCATCGTGTCGGGTGATGGAACGACACGTCATCTGGAGCAAGGCGCACCTGACCTGCACCCAGGCTCCTGTCCGGCCATCGCGGATCTGGACGGCGACGGCGTGCCGGAGATCGTGGCCGACAAGAGATTGGACGTCGACGACCGGCACATCACGGGCACCTATGCTTTGCGGCCCGACGGCAGTGTGTTGTGGTTGGCCGAGGGCGTGGGCTGCGCCACCGGGGGGCCCGCCATCGCCAATTTGAACGCCGATCCCGCGCCCGAAGTCATCACCCAGACCGCCGTCGTAAGTGCCTCGGGCGATATCATTTGCACTTATAACCCGGGTTCGCGGGTGCCCGTGGCAGCCGATTTGGATCTGGACGGGACGGCCGAGGTGGTCACGGGCCGGGGCGCCTATCGGGCCATAGACGATGGCACAGGCAGTTGCGAAGTACTCTGGGAGCTGACCGGGGGCAACAACCCGGCCATCGCGGACTTCGACAGGAGCAACCCCAACCCGGAGATCGTTTTTCCTTATGGTGGTCAACTGATCATGCTCAACCACCAGGGCATCGAGGTCTGGTCCAGGCCCATCCCCTTGGACATGCAGCGAGTCGAGAGTATTTACGGCATCAGCGATTGCAATGGTTCGGATCACAAGGGCTGCAATCCCGGCGGCGGCCCGCCGACGGTGGCTGACTTCGACGGGGACGGCGAGCCTGAGATTGGCCTGGCGGCCCGATGGTACTATTTGGTGTACGACGGGGACGGCAGCGTGCTCTGGGCGCATCGAACCAAGGATTACTCCTCAGCCGCGACAGGGTCCTCCGTTTTTGATTTCGAAGGTGATGGTCGCAGCGAAGTGGTCTACAACGATGAAGAATTTTTGCGGGTCTATTATGGTGAGGGCGGACTAAGTGACGCAGACGGCGATGGCTTTATCGATCCGGAGATCCTCATCGAATTGCCCAACCCCTCCGGTACCTTGCTGGAATATCCCCTGGTTGTGGATGTAGATGGTGACGGGCGTTCCGAGATCGTGTTGGCCGCCAACAATTACGCATTCGCTGGCGTGACCGGGGTCCGCGTTTTCGGTGACGCTCTGGATAACTGGGTCGGCACCCGCCGCATCTGGAATCAACATAGCTATCATGTGAGCAACATTTGTGACGGGGTCGATGCGGTCTGTCCGGCGGGTGCCCATTACGGCAGCGTGCCGGAGACTGAGATAGGCAATTGGCAGGTGGACTGGTTGAACAACTACCGGCAGAATGTCCAGGGCGAGGGTTTGTTTTGGGCACCGGATTTGGTCGTGCTGAATTTGGTGGTGAACTGTGATGCCTCCGGGCATGCCGAGCTGTCTTTCGACCTGATGAACCAGGGCAGTCGCATGGTGCCTGCAGGAGTCCCGGTCAGCCTGTATCGGGACGCTGTGCTTTTGATGACCCTGCAATCAAGCCAGGTTTTGTTCCCGGGACATATCGAGCATATGAGCTACGCCTTCGATGTCTCCATGGACGAGGGGGCGGTGGAGAGTGACATCCGGGTCCAGGCCGACGACGACGGCACCGGCTCGGGGCGATTCAATGAATGCGATGACGGTGGCGAGGACAACAACGGCACCGAAACTCTGCTGCGCTGTGGTATCGAAACCTGAAGCAGTAGATGGGGCATCGAAACCTGAAGCAGTAGATGGGGCATCGAAACCTGAAGCAGTAGATGGTGTATCGAAACCTGACGCAGTAGATGGTGTATCGAAACCTGACGCAGTAGATGGTGTATCGAAATTTGAGCAATAGATGGGAGTGATGATGATGCGCAAGATAACTTATGTTGGCTTGGTGATCTTAATAGATGGGAGTGATGATGATGCGCAAGATAACTTATGTTGGCTTGGTGATCTTTTTTGGGATGGCCCTGGTGGTCGGCTGTAGTGATGACACGAACGGCGGCGATGGGGGTGTGTTCGATGGCGATGCCGGCTTGCCGCCCGAATGCGAGTCTGATGAGGATTGCAAGGACGAGTTCTGTGTGGGCGGGCAATGTGTTGAGTGTCGCTTTCGTGCCGATTGTGCCGAGGGCGAGGTCTGCCTGGTGGGCGACTGCGTCACGGATTGCCCGGCCGACGACCGCTGCGAGACGGGTGGCACTTGCTGTCCGGGAGACTGGGAATGTCTGGAGGGCGTGTGTCGGGCACCTTGTGCCGGCGAGCGCTGCGGTGCCTTTGGTGAGCTTTGTTGTGGCGGTGACGAGCTTTGCCAGGAAAACCAGTGCCTGCTCGACTGTGGGAATCGGGAGCGCTGTGGCGCTGATATGAGGACCTGCTGCGAAGCGGGGCAGATATGCTATGCCGCGGAATGCGTGAACAGCGACCAGCATTGCGTCATGCAAAGCGACTGCCCCACGGGCTATGTCTGTGAGCGAGATTTGGGTATCTGTATTCCCGAAGAAATCGTGGGCGATTGCCTCTATCATCCACCCGAGGGTGAGTTCACCCCCCTGGTGGAGTGCCGCTGGACCGCGGATTCAGGCGGACTGGATCCCAACCGCAAGGATATCGTCATGGCGCCGGTCGTGGCCAATTTGACCGACGACAACAGCGACGGCAAGACCAATACTTTCGACACGCCCGACATCGCGTTTATTTCCTACGATCGACCCGGCGATGGCTGCTGCAATCAAAATGGGACTTTGCGTATTGTTTCGGGGCGCTGTCGGGCCGATGGCGGCATGACGACGATATTCGAGACGAACACGCCGGCCTTGGATAATTCGGGTGGTCTGGCCATTGGGGATCTGGACGGCGATGGCGTACCGGAGATCGTCGGCGTGCTGAACAACTCAGGCAACCCCCAGGGCACGGTGGCTTTCCGTCGCACGGCCGCCGACGGGGGTGCTTGGGAGGTGATGTGGACCCAAAGCCAGTATCCGACCTGGAACGTGCATACGCGGGGTGGTGCTCAGCCTGCCCTGGCCGATATGGACGCCGATGGGCATCCCGAGGTCATCGTGGGCAACGTGGTGCTCAATGGACAAAACGGCAACCTGGTTTTCGACGGCGTCGTGACCAGCGGTGGAGCCGGCGGCATCGGCAACAATGCCTTCCTGGGGCCCGTCAGCTGTGTCGCGGACATCGACAACGACGGCTTTCTGGAATTGCTGGCCGGTAACTCCGTCTACGAGCACACGGGCGATCTGAAATGGACTTACACCTACACCACGGAAAATTCCGAATGCAACGGGAGCCTGCCTTGCGACGGTTATAATGCGGTCGGAAATTTCGACGATGATTCCTTTGGGGAAGTGGTCATCGTGCGTCAGGGTGAGGTTTTTGTCATCGAGCACACGGGTGTCCTCAAGGCTCGCATCCCCATCCCCATCGACGATTGTCCATACAACGAGAGCGGACCGCCTACGGTGGCCGACTTCGATGGAGATGGATTTCCGGAAATCGGCACGGCCGCGGCAGACTTCTATGTCGTGGTAGACTTGGATTGCCTGGTTGAACCCCTGCCGGCGGCTTGCCTGAGTTCGGGCGTACTTTGGGCCGTGCCCAACCAGGATTGCTCCAGCCGGGTGACCGCTTCTTCCGTTTTTGATTTCGAGGGCGACGGCCGGGCCGAGGTCATTTACGCCGACGAGCAAACCTTCCGCATCCTGAAGGGCAGCGACGGCACCGAGCTTTTCCGCGACGCCAGCCACCAGAGCCATACCCGGCTCGAGATGGCGGTCATCGCCGACGTGGACAACGACGGCAACACGGAGGTGCTCATCGTCTCCAATCGGGACAACGACGGCAACGGAGCGCCGGGTCTTCGGGTCTGGGGAGACCAGCAGGACAACTGGGTCTTTACCCGCCGCATCTGGAATCAGCACAGCTACAACGTGACCAACGTGACCGAGACCGGCGGCATCCCCACCACGCCCGATCAGAACTGGTCCCACGACCACCTGAATAACTTCCGCCAGAACACCCAGGGCGAGGGCTTGTTCTATGCGCCGGATCTGGTGACCATCAACCTGACGGCCACCTGCCTGCCGGGTGGGGCCCTGCATATCGCTTTTGACGTCATGAACCAGGGCAGTCGCATGGTCTCGGACGGATTGCCGGTGAGCGTCTACGTCGACGGTACTATCCTGGACACGGTCTTCACCTCCAAGTCGCTCCTACCCGGCCAGCTCGAGCATTTCGCCCTGTCCTACCAACTAGAGGGCGAGCTCCTCACCGCGCCTTTCCCCCTGAGGGTCGAAGCAGACGATCAAGGCGACGGCAACGGCATCCACAACGAATGTGAAGACGGGGGCGAGGACAACAACGGTCGCGAACTGGCCTCAATAAGCTGCGGCTTCGAGACCTGATTCTTTCTCTTCAGGGAGTTTATCAGATTAAGACGTATCTCGGTTGACCGACCCGCTTTGACTGCTTACAATGAATTCGTTGGCCCCAAACCCGGGGGGCGGAGGCCTACGGGGCATTGGAAAAGACTTTCATCAGCGTAATCCATCGTTGCCGTCGGCGACTGTGGTTGGGTCGGTTCACTGGAGCCATGGTCGATGTTTTGGCTTTTGCTCTGCTGGCCTTTGTGGCCTTTGGCACCGTGGCCGAGGATTTGGGCTGGGGCCAAAGCGCTTGGATTCTGTTTGGGCTGGGGTTGGGTCTTTGTTCCTTGACCTATTTGATCTGGCAGACCCTGCAAGGCTTGTCTTTGAAAACCGTGGCCATTCGCCTGGACCGGGAGCTGGGTTTTGCGGATCGGATTTCCAGCGCCTTGGCCTTTTTGTCTGATGCCAAGCGTGATTCTTTTCGCCAAGCCCACATCGAAGAGGCGGCCCGGTTTTTACAAGATAAGACCGATTGCCACCTGGCCATTCCCTGGCCCAAACGAGGTCGGGCCTTCGTGCTTTTCATCGTCATCAGTCTGGGGGCGGTGTTTCCCCACTCAGATCGCCTGCAGTTGGAGGCCATTTCTCTAAGGCATGAGAAGGCTCGGAAAATTCGGGCGTCCCGCTCCCTCGTGAGCGAATTAGAAGACCTGCGCCGGCAGGCGAAGATGCACGGCTTGAAGGATTTGGCGGATGTCTTGGCGGCGGCGGAGAAGGCCCTGGAAGAAGAGATGCGCATTCTCACGGCTGAGGATTTGCGCCCCCCCCCGGAGCCGGAGTCTCCCGAGGCCGACCGGGCCGGTCGCACTTCCCAGGAGAAAGCCTCAGACGACGCCAGTCGCATGGCTTCCGGTGCCGAGGCTCAGGGCAGCGCAAGCCAGGGACCGCGCCTCAGTAGCACTGCTTCCTACAAACCCATGGGCAAGTTTGATTCCTTTCCGGATATGGCCTATCGGCAAACTTTTCAGAAGATAGACAAGGTCATCGTCGACCCCAACATGACGGCTGAACAGCTGCAGAACATGGTCAAACACCTGGGCTCGGCCGCGAGCCAGGTGGCGTCTTATGGCCAGGAGTTTGAGGGGGACGTGATGGGCAGCGAGGGTCAGGCTCGAGGACCCCATGGAGAAGGTGTCTCCGAGGAAGATGATCACAAGAACTTCGAGCGTGCCGGTCTGGGTTTGCACATGAAAGCCTTTGGCGAGTTTCTTAATCGCTACGCCTCCCACCTGGGTGAAAAGGCCATGGGACAGGCAAGACTCGAAATGAGCAAGCAGAAGAACGAAGGGGGCGAGCAGTTTAATATCTCGGGTACGCCTCCAAAAGACGCCAAGTTTGCGGTCAAGGGCGTAAGCGACAAGCCTGGTCAGTCGCCTTTGATGCAGGGAAGCAAAGAGCAGATGGCCAAGGTTGCGGCTCAGGCGGGCGGAGGAGAAGGGAAGGCGACGGCCAACTCCAATAACGCCCAGGCTGTCCCCGGCAAAGGCACATCTTTGGGAGGGAAGGGGGCCGGCGCGGGTGGCGCTGGACAGCGATCGGCCCCGGTGGCCATTTTGCCCAGGGCGGACGGCGGCGAGTATTTGCCCCTTGAGGGCAAGTTGGGGGACGGTGAGGCGGTTTTTCAGATCATCGACGCCCGCGGTCGGCGAAACATCACCAGCTCCAGGGCCGGAAGAGATGTGAGCTACCATGATGTGTTCGTTGAATATGCCAAGGGAGCCGAGGCGGAGCTGAACGGAGAGCGGGTGCCTTTGCAGATGCGGGATTATATCCGCGCCTATTTCCGTTCCATCCGGCCGCAAGCGGCTGATTCCAAGGCCAAAGAGCCCAAGAAACCCAAAGATGGTAAAGAGACTCGATGATCGACAGGTCCAAAACCCAAAGTGTTGCCAGTGACTTGGAGGCTCCTTTCGATGCCAAATTCCTGGCTCGTTTGGAAAAGCTCCATCTTTGTTCCCGCCGCGTTTTTTCCGGCAGGCAACATGCGCAGCATGTGTCGAAGAAGCTGGGGACCGGCATGGAATTCGTGGACCATCGTCCCTATGCCATGGGCGATGACCTGCGTTTGCTGGACTGGAATTTGTTCGGGCGTAGCGACAAGCTGTACACGAAGCTGTTTCGCCAGGAGGAAGATCGCAATCTGTTTTTTTTGGTGGACGTGAGCGCCTCCATGGCCTCCGAAGCCATCAAGTTTGATACGGTGCGGCGCTTGGTGGCCGCCGTGGCTTACATCGGTCTGGTGGAAATGGACCGGATCCATCTGATGGGCTTTGGTGAGGGCATCAGCGCTTCCAGGCCCGTGTTGCGCGGTCGGCGTTCCGTTGTTGATGCGCTGCGTTTCTTGTCGCGCCTGAAGGCGGGTGGGCAAACGGATTTGCGACGCACCTGTCATGAGTTCCTGGCTTCCCATCGTGGCCAGGAGGGCATGGTCTTGGTTTTTTCCGACTTCATGGACATCGAGGGTTGGGCATCAGGTCTGGATCTTCTTTTTCGGCAAGGCTACGAGGTGGTCGCATTACACCTCCTGACTGAGCAAGAGCTTAAACCCAAGCGACTGGGGGAATGGCGCCTGGTGGATCCGGAGGGAGGGAGGCCCCACACGGTGCACATCACGCGGCGCATGATCGCCCGCTATCGCGAGGCCTTGAACGCTCATGGAGAACGTTTGCGCCGCCACGTGCTTGCACGGGGTGGTTCCTACATCCGGGCCACGACGGCCTCGGCTTTGGAGGAGCTTGTGCTCAAAGAGCTCCGCGCAGGACATCTGTTAGCCTGAATGGGGTGACATGCGCTTTTTTGGACTGACAGCCACCGAGTTTACCCTGCTCTTCGCCGGCGCTGCCGGATTGGCTGTGTTTTTCTACCTCTTGTCTTTTCGACTGCGCAAGCTGGTGGTGGCCACCGATCCCATTTGGCGACAGGTGGTCGGTCGACGACGCACACCGTTTCGCAAGCTTTTGGCCTTGCTTGGCCAAATCCTGGTTCTTTTTCTCCTTTCTTTGGCTTTGGCCGATCCCCGCATCGTGCCGCCCGAGCGAAAGGCAGCAGTGGCGGCCGTGGTGGTGGTCGATGTCTCGGCTTCCATGGGTGCCCGACTGAGAGAATCAACTCGACTTGATGAGGCCAAGGGCTTGGTCCTCGCTTTGATTGAGCAGATGGGACCGCGGGATAGCCTCATGCTCATGGCCATGGACGATGGGTGCAGGCCGCTGACTGCGTTTTCTTCGGACACTGAAGAACTCGATCGCGCAACGGACTCCCTGCAGTCTGGCGGGATGCCGGAAAACTTCGATGCGGCGATGAATTTTGCATTGAGCAGTTTGCAGCGAGACGGCTTGCCTGAAGACCTGCGGCGTCGGCTGGTTTTTGTCAGCGATCATTTTCATAAGCCCGAACCGAGTTTGGATTTTGGACAAGTGGAGTTGTTGCAGGTGGCTCTGGGTAAGCCCATGGGCAACCTGGCCTTGACCGCCTTTGATGTGCGGCGTCGGGGTGGGGCGGCTGCAGGCAGCGAGCTTTTTGTCGAGGTCAGCAATCATGGAGCGAGGGACCGATTCGCCAAGCTGAGCATTCACACCGAACAGGATCTCCTGGGCGAAGAGCAGCTGAGCATCAAAGCCCGCGGGCGGTTATCCAGATCATTTTTCATGGAGCCAGGAAAAGCCCGGCGCATCATGGCCACCTTGACCCCGAAGTCGGGTAGGGGCTCGGTGGATGGTTTTGTTGTTGATGATCGGGCCTTCGCCGTGGTGCCGGAACGTCGGGCACGGCGCATCCTGGTGGTCAGTCCGGGCAACCTTTATATCGAGATGGCCTTGAAGATGGACCCAAGCCTGGATGTACAGGTGATTCGTCCCGAACAATTCCAACCTGGTATGCTGGCAAATTACCAAGCAGCGGTCTTTGATGGGCTTTGCCCTGTCAGTTCCATTCCCGCTCTCTATTTTGCGGTGCCTGATGCTTCGGCTTGCCCCTTTGTTGTCGACGCGCTGGTGGAGAAACCCCGGCTCTTGCCCATGCGAGGTGACCACCCGGTGAGCCAGGCCTTGACCTTGGTGGATGTGCAGATTCGGCGCGCACATCGGCTAAAGCCTCAGGCGGGTGATGTGGAGTTGCTGGCCGATGAGGGAGGCCCCCTGGTCATCGCTCGAGAAGAGGGCTCCCTTCGCTCCTTGGCTTTTGGTTTCGATGTGGCGGAGAGTGACCTGCCCTTGCGCGTGGCCTTTCCCATGTTGCTGCACAACACCATGGTATGGTTTCTGGGTGAGGATTTGGATCTGGGTTTTGATGAAAACGCGGTAGGCCGAGTCCTGCGACTACCGGACTGGGTAGATGAAAAGACTCGCATTGAAACACCGGATGGGCAAGTGGTGGTCGCTCAGGCACTGGGAGGGCGCTTGATGCTGCGGCCCCGCGTGCCTGGTTTCTATAAGCTTCATCGCGGCGGTCGGTCGCAGACCATGCCCGTTAATTTTCACAACGAACGAGAGTCGCGTCTTTGGGGTGAAAGGCAGCCCGGGCCTGGTCGTATTTTGTGGGCCCCGGGTACGGATGTCCCCTCCGCCCTTGTGGATGGTTTCGATAAACGTGTGTTTGAGCATCCGCCCATGCAGTGGCCGATTATTTTGTTGGTGATCGCGTGGCTTTTGCTTTTCGATTGGGTGTTTTTCTGTTTCCGGATTTTGTTTTGATGAGCACCCGTCCCAGGACGCCAAATTGGCCAAAGACGGGCACTGAAAAGATGACAATTTTTGGACAAGGTTAGAAGGTGCGATGGACCAATTGGCCAATGACCTCCAGTTTTTTCTGGGTCAGTTCGATCTGAAGCTGCTCAGGCCTGATGGCCTGTGGTTGCTGGCCGCCATCCCTGTGTTTTTCGTTATTGGTTTTTGGATGGGCAAGGATTTGCACTGGCTTCGGAGGAGCTTGGTCCAGCTTTTGCGGGCCGTGCTGATTTTTCTGCTGGCCGCCGCCTTGAGCCACCCCGTCAAGGTGTCCAAGAGCAAAGCCCCGGCCGTGGTGATGCTGGCGGATTTGTCCGACTCCATGGGGCCGGAAGTTCGCGAAAGAATGGAGGAACGGCTTCAGCAATTGTGGTCTGAGCGGGGGGATGCGGCAACCTATCTTGTGGGCTTTGGGGCCCAGCCCGTCTTGCTGGCGGGCCCGGACCATCGTCGGATCAGTTTGCCTGACCAGCTCAACAGAGGGTCCGATGACTCCAATTTGGCGGCGGCGCTGCGTTTTGCATACGGCCTCTTGCCGGCCAAGCACGACTGGCGAGCTTTGTTGGTGAGCGATGGAGAGCAAACTCTGGGCGATGCCCTGGCGGAGGCCCACCAGGCAAGAGAGTTCGGCTTGGAGGTTTCGGTTTTGCCGATGATGCCCCCCAGGTCGGTGGATGTGCGGGTTGAGGCTTTGCACGGTCCTGGCGATGCGCGGGTGGGAGAGGCCTTTGATATGGACGCCACGCTTTATGCCAGTGCAGCCCGCCGAGTCCGTGTGGTGCTTCGCCTCGATGGCAAGGTCGTGACGACGAGGCGAGAGACGCTCAAGCGAGGTGTCAACCAGCTTGAGTTTCCGGTCACCTTGGCTGAGGCCGGGTGGCACAAGCTGGAGCTTCGGATTTGGGCGGGGGATCGCTATGGGCAGAATAACAAAGGACAGATCATGGTCCACGCCGCAGACAAAGCACGCGTGCTGCTGGTGCAAGAGCGGGGCGACGACAACCCCCTGCGGCGGGTCTTGGAGGAAGTGGATGCTGAAATTCAGACCTGTACGCTTGGGGATATGCCCAAGACCTTGGCCGAGCTGAACGAGTACGAACTGGTCCTGCTGGAGGGTCTCAAACTGGCCGAGCTGGACGCGACCCTGGTGGATCAACTCAAGATCTACGTGGAAGAGTATGGGGGTGGTTTGGTTGTGACGGTGGGCAAGCCCGCGGCCGATCTTGCGGGGCCCGAGGACTCCCCAATCGAGGATTTGCTGCCCTTGCACTTTCGGCAGGTGAAGAAGAAAGAGCAGATTCCCGCGGCTTTGGTTTTTGTCATGGATCGCTCATCCAGTATGTCCCGCGGGGGCAAGTTTTCCATCCTGCTTCGGGCGGTGGCCGATACCCTG
>JAFCZJ010000140.1 GCA_019314375.1 Deltaproteobacteria bacterium
TCGACGAAGGGGCTGATCAAGACCAAGGTCCAGGTCTCCGGCAGGCCCTCGGGCCCATCCAGGTCCAAACGAAAGTGCAAGTTGATCTTGCCCGACTCAATGCGGGCGTCGTCGGGCTTGAGCGACAGGTCATCACCCAAAAGCAAACGGAACAAAGGCCTGATCACGGCTACTTTCGCGGGCAGGCTGACCATCAGCTCGTCCTTGATGACCGAATTGCGCTGGATTCGCAGTTCGGATCCCACAAAGACCTCTCCCGCCAAAACCTCAGGCTCCGCCGCCAACCACTTGATGGCCAATTCCGGCCGCGCAAGCCCACGGGCCATATCACGGACCACATCCGCGTGCTCCATCTGCCTGTAAGCCATCGTATCGACCCAGACCACGGCCTCGTCGCTGACCAAAATGGCCCGCAAACTGTCTTTGATCATCTCCCCTTTGGCCTTGCCTCCATGCACCCGAAAATGAGGCTGCCAGGTACCAAAAGCGACCTCTTCTCCAGCCGGCACTTCTTCCAAGGTATTCAACCCCAAGGTGGCGTAATCGTCCGGCATCATATCGGTGAAGCGGGCGCAGAGCACCAGGGTGGCGTTGTGCAAGCTCTGCTCCGACCGGTTGACGAGTTCTATCTTTATCTTGTCGCCCAGGCCGAACCAGGTCTCCGCGGGCAGCAACTCAAGAAAGGACTCGGCCGGAAAAATACCGCGGAAATCCGCGCCGAAGGCCCGGTAGGCGTATTGCAAATCCGAGAGAATGAACTCCCAATTTTTCTGGGCACGTCGTCTTGCGAAGTGGTTCAGGATGCTCTTCCGGCCAATCGACAAATCCCCCATCTTGAAATGAAGCTTCGCCAGTTGCAGATCGGGGCTGAAGTAGCCCGCTCCCTGGGCCAATGCCGACTGCGCGCGCAGAATGCGCAGGCCCGCGCTGGATTTTCTCAGGTATTTCGCCCGAACCTGCAAAGACCTGAAGTTTTCCATGAGGGCGGCCGCATGCTTGGGATAATGAGCGGAGGCAAAATCCAGCCGATCCCGCGCCAGGCCGGTCTGCCCCAACTTGCCGGCCAAAACCCCCTGCAAAAGTCGAGCGGGCGCGGCCCGTTCCGGATGCTGGACGATGAATTCGGCCAGCAGGGATTCGGCCCGGGCAAACTCCGCGGTCGCCGACTGGTCCGGCGCCTCGACTTTCGGCGTGCCCACCTCGGTGGCGGGCAATTCCGGGGTCTGGATCAACCTGCCTCCGCCCTGCTCGATCAGCGACATGGCCAAGATGAGATGCGCTTCGCTTTCAAACGGAGACATCTCAATGGCTTTCGAAGCATGCTGGATAGCCCTTTCATGATGCCCGTTCAGAGCCGCCAACATGGCCTGATCCCGCTCAGCGCACAAAGCATCCCAGGCCTTAAGATGCTTATAGGCCGACTCGGCATAAGCACGAACCAGGCCCTTAAGGCGAGCCTCGGCCAGCATGCGCCGCAAACTAAATTGCCCACCCTTCATCAAATACTGAGCGTATTCCGCGGAAACCCGACCAGCCTGGGCCGTATCCAATTCCGCCTGCAAGGAAACATCGGTAAAACTGGCTTTTCCTCCCAGATTCAACACCCGAGCAGCCGAAAGCAAACTCCGTTGCCAGGTCCAACTCTCATCGTGAACCTTGTCCTCGGCGTCAATCCGCCCCAATTCTTCCAGATTGTCCAAAATAGCCCGCCGGGCAAGACGCACATCCTCCGCCACCAATCGCCAATCCATCCGCGCCGACCGAGCCAAATAATCATCCAAGCTCTCGGCCCGACCCACAAAGGCGTCCAACTCCAACATGGCCCGAACCGTGGCATCCAAATCCACAGGCCCAATCGGTACAGGTCGCTCATCAGAAACCGCGGGAACCTCTACCTCATTCCCCTCGTCCAACATACGGCTCAGCTTCATACCGCCGAAAACCAACGCCAAAACCAAAAGCGGGATCCCGATCATCGTCAAGAATGCATATAACTTCCTCTCAATAACCGTCATCTACTCCCTCTCCAGTTCTCTCTTTCAATTCAAATCTACTCCGTCCCCCAATTCAAATCTACTCCGTCTCGCCAGCCTCGAGCCAAATCCCCTCCGAAGCCATTGACAAATACCCGCAAAACCCTGATAATTGAGGGCTTTTCCGCCCGCTCGGTCCAAAGGAGTCATCATGTCCATCCATCGCATTCGCATCCTCCTCCTGGCCTTGTTCTCCATGGCCTTTCTGCTTCCCGCCTGTGGGGGCGACGGAGGAGGAGAAAACAACGATGCGGGTGCCGATGGCCTGGACGACGGAGGGGTTGAGCTCAGCGATCAGGTTCAAATCATCACAGGCCGCATCCTCGACGAGAATTTACAAGCACTACCCTCGGCCCAGATCCGCTTGGCCGAGCTGACGAGCTCCAGCGACAGCGGCGGACGTTTCGGAATCGAGAGCAGAGCAGCCTTGGGCGCACGCACACTGCAGATCGAGGCGGAAGGTTACCTGCCAGGAGAAAAAAACCTTCCCGCCGGCGGCGGGGCCCGCCAGGACATTGGACCCATCATCATGCGCAAGGCTTCTGCCCACCAGGAGATCGACGGTGACTTAGGCGGGAGCTTGCTGGACACAGCCCAGGGCCTGGAGATCATCGTTCCGGCCGGTGCCTTTGCAGAAACCGTCAGCCTGTCGGTGGCGCGCATCCCCTTGGGCGATCCCCTGCGTGAAGATCTGGGTCTGCCGGCCCCTCTACCCAGACCCGCTTCAGGCGGATCAGCCGGCCTCTTCGCCCTGCAAATCGATACGGGCGGCATCCAACCCAGCGCTGAACTGCAGGTGCGTGTGCAGACGCCTGTCTCCTTTCCGACGGAAACTCAAGTGCCGGTCGGCCGCTACGATGCAGCCCGGGGCACCTGGATAGATGTAGGCCTGGCCACAGCAGACGCGGAGGGCTGGCTGGTCTTTTCCACCGACCACCTGTCCACCTTTGCCGCCAGCCTGCCCGCACTCCCAGCGCAAGACGGTGTGCACGAACCGAATCCCAATGGGCTGCAGAAGACCCCCTGTCCCTTCCTGCCCGGCGATCCACGCATCGATCCCATCGAAGGAGCCCTGCAAGTGGGCGTCCCCCTTCCCCCCCTGGTCCGAAGGGGTCAGCGCTTGCAGCTTTCCCTCTTCCACGACAGTCGCAGCTTGGCCAATTCTTTGCCCATCCCCATCGCGGCCGTTGACGGCGCGGCCAACGAGAAGCTGGTCGCGACGGTCCATAACCCTTTCGGCCCGGTCCGGATCGGCATGAACGTCGAAGAAGCCGCCACCGAGAAATTCGCCCCTGCCTCCCTGCTGGACATGGAAATAAGCCCGGCACCGGAGACGGTGACCGGAGGGGATCCGGAAGCCTTGGGGGACCTGGCCCGCATCCAATCGGGCAGCCACGCCGTCGAGGTGATTTTGGATCGACCGACCGCCGGCCTGCTGGCCGAATCGGACAACAACTCCTTCACCCAACCCGTAGCGGGAGCCCTCCTCCGCGACGCAGGCGACAACCCCATCGCCGCACCCAGCCCCATTCGCCTGGGTCACAGTCTGAAGTTCGCGCTGCCCATGGACAACAGAAGTACGGGCCCTTTCGGTCCAGGTTGGCACTTGAGCGGTTTGACGCGCTTGCTGCAACCCTTCTGTTCGAGCGAGCAGGCCACCGTGGTCGGCGAAATGGATCGACCGGCCATCACTTACGGAAGCATGACGGACTTGGTCAGCCAATCGCTGCACAACCGCCTGGTCGACGCCGGCCTGCGCGCCGAAGACATCCGACACACCCAGGTGGCCTTCACCGAAGGGGCGGCCTATGTGAGCATCCGCGACTTAGGCCGGGTCTACAAGCTGAAGCCCGGTGGCGCCTCGGTGGTGCTGGTCGCCGGGGGCGGCGCCCAAAGCACGAATCCCGGCCAGGGCCTGGGCACCGACCTGAACCTGGGAACCATCGAGACCATCAATTCAGGTCCGCGCGGCGAGGGTCTGCTCATCATGACCCCCAACTACATCACCCACCTCAAGGCCGATGGTCAGGCCACCCGGATCGTGGGCACAGGTGCCAGCAGCGCGGTGGATGATGTGCAGCTCGATCAGTCCCCTTTGCAGTCCACCTTCGCCGGCAGCTTGGCCGCTTCGGTGGCGGCCGATCCCAGCTCGAATCGGATCGTGTTTTCGAAATTCGGAGACGGCGCCTTCGAGGTCAAAGACGGACTGCTCAAACGCCTGCGCTTGCGCGAGAGCAGCCCCCACTGGCACCACTTCGCGTTCGACCCCCAAGGACAACTGGTCTACGCCAGCGACACGGGCTATTGCATCTATCGCCACGAAGACGGGCTGACCGATCCCCGGCTCTTTCCCAACTGCATACATGCTGGCAGCGCCCCGCTCCAAGATGGACCAGCAGAAACCGCTTTAGCGGGCACCGGCCGCGCCCTGGCCTTCGACGCCGAGGGTGCCCTGTGGTTCGTAGACGGCATCTACCGGGTGCTTCGCCGCTTGGGCTCCGATGGCATACTCGTGACCCTGAGCGCGCAACCCGCACCGGGAGTCGGCGGCGGTCCTTCGGCAACTGGAATTCTGCCGGCCACCGTGCTGGGCAACGTCGAATCCCTGGCCGTACAGGATTCCAGTCATCTTTGGCTGGGGGGACATCTGGCCCAAGACTGGCTGGCCATCGGACCCACCGCCGGAGGCAGCCTGAGCGCGCTATCGGCCGGCGACGGCTCTTTGCTGCGCCCCTTGGACGAAGGCGGCTGGATGCGCCTGCTGCCCTCCGGTGCGCTTGAACGCTACGACGAGCGGGGCCTGCTATTGAGCCGCGGCCTCCCTGGTGATCCTCCGATGGAATACGTCTACACCGGCGATTGGGCCAAGGCCCAGGACGAAGAGATCTGCGGACGCCCCCTCCAAGCGCCTGCGCTCCAGGCCATCACCATGGCGGACGAAACCCTCTGGTCTTTTGAATACGCGAACAACAGCTTGCGATCCATCGAAGACGCCGCGGGTCGACGGATGAACCGGATCTCGTCGCAAGGAGGAGACCGCTTCGATCTGCCGGGTTCCGTCGAAGTGGAGTTTCGATACGACGAGCAGGGCCGCGTAATCGAGCAACGCAAGCCCGGTCCCAATGGCGCCCAGGCCTTCTTGGCTTTCGGCTATGACGACCATCGCCTGAGCCAGGTTACCCGCCCCGGCCAAGCCCCCCGCGACCTCCAGTCCGCGCAAGCGTCTGTAGCCGTCTCTTCCGAGAGCGCCGACGAGGCCGGCGTCGTAGAAGAAGCAGCAGCCCGCATCCCCGCGGGACTCCTGCCCACCCGCTCAGGCGCGAAGGCCAGCCTGGTACAGGGCAAGCAATCCCTGCTCCTGATGAGTCCCGCCGGAGACGAGAGCGAGCTGCAATACGATTCCTTCGGCCGACTGCTGCGCTCCACCAGGCCCGACGGCTCAAGCCTGCTGATGACCCGAGACGAGGCCGGCCGCCTACTCTCGGTCTGCAACGAGAACACGGGCGACTGCTTCTTTTATCGCTATGCCAAGGTCACCACCGGTCAGGACCTCGATCCCTACACCGGACAAGCTCTGGTCGAGCGGCAGGATCCCGCTGGCCGGGTCACGCGCTTCTCATACGACACCACAGGTCGAAGAGTGGCTCGACGGCAGGCGGACGGCGGTCAAGTGCAATTTAGAAACGCCACGAATGGCATGAGCCTGGGCCTGCCCTCGGCCATCATCGACCCTGGGGGCAAACTCACCAACATCTCCTACGACAATTTCGGCAACCCCATCCGCATCGAGCAAAGGGGCGACGACGGCGGGCAGACCGGAATCCTGCTCACCGAAATCGAACGGGACACAGCGGGCAATGTCCTGGGCCTCACCGAGCCCTCTGGGCGGCACATCTCCACCGAAGTCAACGCCTGGGGCCAAGTCACCCGACGCCAGGTGGGCGCGCCGGAAGCAGGTCACCACTTGAACATCCAACGACAGATCCGAGCCGCCTGGACCGGCCCAAGCCCCACGCCAAACCCCTCGCCAGTGACCGGGCTTCAAGACGGCGAGAATCGCTCCTGGCAAGCCCAGTATTCCAGCGACTGGCAGCAGACCCTCCTCCAGTCTCCAGCCTCGGGCAACGAGAATCGGGAGTTCGACGGCATGGGCCGACTCAGCCTGCGCCGCCTGGCCGATGGCAGCACTGAAAGCCTCAGCTACGATCCGGCGGGCCGCTTGACCCTGAGAGCCTTTGCCGGCCCCGCGGCCGGCTCCAGCCTGGCCTTGGGCTACGATGCCCTGGGGCGGGTAGAAAGCCTGACCGATCCCCTGCTCATAGAGGAACGCCATTTCGAACCCGGCCTGGGCTGGACGCAAGTCAGCCTGCGCGCCCGGGGAGACACCCCTCCCGAGGCCGATTTCACCTTGCGGCGCAACCGCCTGGCTTACGGCGTTACGGATCAGGTCCTGGACCAAAGCCGCTTTGTCCTCCACCGGGACTTCGCCGATCGCACAACGCTGGTGAAGCACGCTTGGCAAAACGACAGCCAGAGCCTGCGCGATCTACTGGTCTATGAACGGAACACCGCCGGCAGGATCCAGCGGGTGAGCCGCGCCAACGGCTGTGAGACCCGCATCTTCGAAGACGCCTTGGGCCGTGTCATCCGACAAGAGGAACAGGACCGCAACCGCACCCTCGTCGTCGAGTGGACATGGGGGGCTGATCGGCCCAACCGGCAAGTCATCGATGGCGTGACTCGGGATTTGAGCTGGGACGACCTGGGCCACTTGACCGGCTGCAGCGACACGGAGGAGATCTATACCTGGAACACAGCCGACGAACGCTCGAGCGCTCAAGGCCAGGCCTACGAAAGAGACGCCGTCGGGCGCCTGAGTTTCGATGGCCAGTACGATTACACCTACGACAGCTTGGGGAGGCGAACCCTACGCGTCTCACACACGGACGCCAACGATCGGGAGGCGTACAGTTGGGGTGCCGGGGGCAAGTTAGTCTCGGTGGCGCACGGCCCGGCTGGCTCTGAAGTCGAGGTGGCCCACTACGCCTACGACGGCTCTGGACGCCTGGTATCCATGGTGGACGCCGGCGGAGAAACCCGCATCGGCTACCTGCCCGACAGCGATCGCCCCGTGCGCTTTCTCACGCCCGCCGGCGTAGAGTGGCACTTAGTCCACGCTCTGCCCCAGGCCGGCTACTCAGCCGCCATCGCAGCAGACGGCCGGGAACGCTACCTGCACTTAGACCCCTTCGGGCGAGTTTTGGCCGTCTCCGACGAGTCCGGAAATCTGCTATCCATCGCAGAGAACTGCTTTGGACAGCGCCTGAGCGATCCGGGCCTGGAAGGACCGGATGTCTCCCTGCACGGCCAGATCTTCCATTCCGCAAGCGGCCTTCTGATTACCGGCGCCCGCCCCTACGATCCACGAGTGGGCGAATTCCTGGCACCGGATCCCCTGGGTCTTGAGGCCGCTCCCACTGTTTACGGCTATGCCGGAGGCAATCCCCTCTTAGCCCAGGACCCCGGAGGCCGACTCCTCTTTGTCTTTGCGGGAGCGGTCCTGGCCGGCACCATCATCCTCAACGAAATTCGCAAATTTTCCCAAAGCGATGACGCCAAGCGCACCAAGAACAGCTACAAGCGCATGGGGGAGGTCGCCGAAGACGACAACGCCCTGGGCGAAGCGGAAAAGGGGCACAAGCGACTGGCCCGCACGGCCAAACGCGGTGGCCAGACCGCGCTCAAAGCCACCAAGAAAGCCTACGACACGATATGCAGCCCGGCGGAAAACGCGAAGGACTTGGCAGAAGGGGCTGGAGATCTGGCCGAAAGCCTGATGGAAGAAGGAACAGAAGGTGGTGGCGAGGAGGTGGTGGAATGACGCGCCTTCTACGCCAACGCTGTCGAAGCACTTTCGCTTTCCTCTTTTTCGCGCTCCTGGTCTGCGCCTGCTCCAATGCAGTCGGCCTGTCCGACGGCGGCGAAGACGCGGGCACACAAGACGGCGGTGATGCCGACGGCGGCACCGGACTGTCGTGGCCGGAAGCCTCGGCCTCATTTGCTGGACATCAACCGGCGCTAGCCATCCATCCCGATGGAAGGATTCTTCTGGCCTACGAGTCGGGGGGTCAGACCTGGCTCAGGATGAATCCAGCCTCATCCGACGAGCCCCAGTTGCTGGGGACAGGCGTGAGCGAATACGGCGACTTGCAGGCGGCAGCCTCCCCTGACGAGAACGTCTCCTTGGTGGTCTGGCGCTACGGCAACGGAGTCTGGATCGACGGAAGTGCAACCGACCTGCCGGCCGCGCACCTGGTGGATTCTTTCGACGTGGCATCCAACATACGTCTGACCTGGACGGGAACAAAACCCTTGATGGTGATGGAAAACCGCAACGCTGTTCAGGCCTGGTCCCCCAATCCCGATGCGCGCGCACCTATCGTGGCGCCGGTCGAAGCGGATCGTTTGCTGACCGCCTTCGACGGCATGCGTCACTACGGGGAGGACGTGAGCGCCGTTGAGTTGGATCAACAGAGCATTCTGGCCTTCCAGCCCGTTGGCGAGACCGGACCCGCGGGGTCTGGCAGCCTGGCCAGCTATGTGATCGCAAGGCGGGATCCGAACCAATCCCCTTACTACCGACCGGAGCACTCGGACACCTTGGCCTTGCCCGACTCGGACGAACTCAACCCCCGCTGGATCCAGGTCCACGACCTGGGTGAGTTGGGTCTGTTGCTAAGCTGGACCGAAACGTCTCCCGGCAGCATGGTCTACGACGTCATGCTCAACCGCTTGAGCCTGGACGAAGGGAACCGCCCCCAACTCAACGGCAATCCGGTCAACCTCTCGGGCACGGGCGGACAAACCGACAACTCGGACTTCCCGGTGGTCCTGCCCACGGGCGAGGGCCGCATCTGGGTCGCCTGGCGAGAGACCTCCTTTGGCCCACGGGTGGCCCTGTACGATCCAGAACTGAACCGAGAGGGGCTAATCGCCCCGGACGAAGAACTGGACCAGGACGGCAGCCAGCCCATCAGCGCCGTGGTGGACGCGGACGGCTCCCTGCACTTAGTCGCCGTGGTTCATCCGGATCAAGATGCCCAAATCCGTTACTGGCGCATCACCCTGCCATAATGGACAGAAAAAACAGGCGCGCCGAAGCCTGGACCGCGTCATGTCCAATTACTCAGCCGAGGTCGATCGACTTATCGGACATCACGCCGTCCCCAATCGATTAGGCCCTGCAGCGCCACTTGGACCATTCGATCCACCGATTCCTTTAGTACTCTGTCCCCGATTCTTTCGCCGGTGGAGACGCAATCGCTGACTGCCAGGAGACAGGCGGCTGGTAGGGCGTGTTTGGCGGCCAGGGTGAATACCGTGGCGGCTTCCATTTCCAGCGCCAGCACCCCTAACGCTCGGAGGCGCTCGATTCGTTCGGTGTCTTTGTCGTAGAACAAATCCATGGAGGCCACGGGACCGGTCAGGAGGGGGCTGCCCGCCTTGTCGCCGGCCTCGGACATGGCCTTCTGCAAACCGAAATCTGAAACGGGGGCGTAGCCTTCCACCCCGGAGACTTGTTTCACGAGGTTGCCGGTGGCCGACGCCGCCGTCACCCCGAGGAGCGTGCCCAATGCCAGGTCATCTTGCAGGCAGCCACAAGTTCCGATGCGCACAAAGGCCTTGGCACCGAGACGCACCAGCTCTTCCAAAATGATGGCCGTCGAGGGTCCACCCATGCCCGTGGCCTGCACGGAGACGGGCTCGCCCTGGTAAGTTCCCGTGTATCCCCACATTTGTCTGACTTCTGAATAGCGCTTGGCGCCATCAAGGTGCTTTTCCGCAACCTGTCGAGCTCGATTCGGGTCTCCCGGCAACAGCACCCAGGGAGCCACCTGCCCCTCCTTGGCCGCCACATGGATAAGCACCATGAGCCCTCTTTAACTTTCCGCGGCCAGGCGCAACATCTCAATCAAGGCGCGGCAAGCCTTGTCCATGTCGTCGAGGGCGATGCTTTCGTCGGTGGAATGCTCATTCTTGGCACCGATGCCCACCACCGCCATTTCGATGCCGTGGTTGTTGTAGATGGATGCGTCGGTGAAGCCCGTGATGAAGATGGGCTCGGCGTCGATGCCCACGGTTTTCAAAGCCGCCTGGGCGATGCGCACGGTGGCCGAGTCGCTGGGAATGCTGACCGCTCGACAGAGGTTGTCGATTTTGATCTCCACCTTGGCGCCCACCGCCTCCACCTGCTCGCGGATGATGCCTTCCATTTCAGCCGCCAGGGCCTCGGCCTTGTCATGATCCGACGAGCGGCACTCCGCCTTGAAGCTGGCCTTGTCGGGCACGCCGTTGCGAATGATGCCGCCTTCGATGATGCCGACATTGGCCGTGGTCTCTTCATCCAGACGGCCCAGTCGCAAAGCGGCGATGGCACGGGCCGCGGCCAGAATCGCGCTGATGCCTTTCTCCGGCTCCATGCCCGCATGCGCCGCCTTGCCGCGAATATCCACGTCGATTGCGAAATAAGACGGCCCGCCCACCACGATGGTGTCCAAGGTGTCGTTGTCCATCAAGAAGCCGCGTTTGGCACTCAGGCGGCTGTAATCCATGTTCTTCACACCAAAAAGCCCGATTTCTTCCTGTCGACTCACCGCGAACTCGATCGGCGGATACACTTCGGCCACGCGTAGCGCCTCAAGCACTTCCGCGAGGCCGGCCTTGTCATCCGCGCCGAGGATGGTGTCCCCAGCCGAGTGAATGACTCCGTTTTCGATCACAGGCTCGATGCCCACGCCCGGCTTGACCGTGTCCGCATGACAACTCAAGAGCACGGGCGAAGCCCCCTCGCAGCCCTTGGCCGGAAACTTGGCGATCAAGTTGCCGTAGTCGTCCAAATCGGCTTCCCCGCCCATGGCACGCAGCTCGCCGAGCAGGTATTCCATCATGCGAGCCTCGTCCCCGGATTCAGAGTCGATCTTCACCATCTCCATAAACTGCTTCACCATGCGATCAGATTTGATCTCGGACATGATCAAAAACTCCTTTCAAGCAACCTGGTTCTATTATTCCTTGCCATCCGCCACAGCCTTGGCCTTGGCCATGGCCTTCTTGTCGTGCTCGACCAAATACTCGAAGCGATCACGGAAATCCTTCAGGCTCATGCCGCAAGTGGCCGCGTATTTGGCCAATTCGTAAGGATCGGTGAAGTCTGACTCGTTCAAACGCAGCATGTATTGCCTGGCGATGGCGTAGTGTTCAGAGGACACGTCAACCATGCGCACTCGGGTCTTGCCCGTCTTGGGGTCGAGCATGCCCTTGAAGCTCAAGGGCACGAATCGGCCGTGCTGGATGGACACCATGGCCGCATTGCCGCCGTTCAAGAGATGCTCGGCCGCGCAATAACCCAGATCCCGGGTGTACTCCATGTCGAAGGGAATCGGATCGGCACAACGCAACTCGTAGCCGATGTTCTTTTCCACCAAGGTGGCCTTGATGCCGAATTCCTGGAGGCTCTTTTTAACCTGGTGCTTGAGAATGGTGCCGATGTTGACCTCGGCGATGCGAATGTTGTCGTGCTCGTCCCGCTCTACCTCTTCCAGCTCAGCCAAATCCCTCGGGTCCAGATGTTCGACCAGGCCCTCGGCCAGGACCACCACGCCATCGTGGCGCCCATAGCTCAGCCGCTTGACGATGGCACCCACCAGAATGTCCACGATGTGCTGCAGACGAATGATGGGCGTACCGAACTCCTCGGGGAGAATGGTCAAGGTCGCGCCGGTGGCCTTACCGATACCAAGAGCCAAGTGGCCCGCCTTCCGGCCCATGGTCACGCAAAAATACCAACGGGACGTGGTTTGGGCATCCACCATCAAGCTCTTGACGATCTCCACGCCCACGTGCCGGGCGGTCTGGTAACCGAAAGTGGGGATGCCGTGGGGCAGGTCCAGATCGTTGTCGATTGTCTTGGGCACATGCACCACATGGATGCGTCCGGCCGACATTTCCTCAAGCTTCATGGCCGAATAGGCCGTGTCGTCGCCACCGATGGTGACCAGTTTGTCGACGTTCAGGCGCAACAAGGAGGTCACGGTGTTTTCCAGATGCTTGGGGTCCTTGGTGGGGTTGTCCCGGGCGATGCCGATGAACGAGCCGCCCCGAAAATGCAATCGGCTCACGTCCTCGGTCTCAAGCTCTCGCACATGGGAAATATCCCCATGCATGATCCACTTGAATCCATCCTGGACACCCATTACCTCGACGCCGGCCTGAATCGCGCGGATACAGGCCGCGGCGATGACGCTATTGATGCCGGGGGCCGGACCGCCTGCAACCAAAATAGCCATTCTTTTCGGAGCATTCGCCATAAAGTTGTTCTCCTTATTTCTTGTCGATTAAGGCCTTGGCCTCAGCATGCCCTTCGGCCGCCGCCTTTTGCAACCAACGCCGACCCTCTTGTCTTTCTTTGTCGCCGCCCAATCCTTTGATCATCATTCGACCCACCTCGTACTGGGCCTCCGGATCCCCTTGCGCCGCCGCCTCCCTGTACCATGCTCGGGCTTCAGGCAGATCAGGTAGTACGCCAACACCAAGGCGCAAAGACTCAGCCAGACAAATCTGGGCATCCAGATCTCCCTGCGCCGCCGCCTTGCGCCACCAGAACAAAGCCCTGCGATTGCTCTCGGCTACGCCCACGCCATCCCGGTAGCAGATACCCAGATTAAACTGCCCAAAGGCATCACGGTTAATGGCCGCCCGACGGAAGTGGAAAAAAGCCTTCTTCGGGTTTGCCCGAATGCCATCGCCATGAAAAAAACAAGTCCCCAAGAAAACGTGAGCATCCACCGCCCCTTGCTTTGCCGCCTGATTGATGAGCGTCAAGGCCCGGGGCCGATCCACCGCCACTCCGTCCCCATCCCAATAATTGTAGCCCAGGTGGTATTGCGCCATGGCGTGACCTTGGGCCGTGGCTTTGGCGTACCAGACGGCAGCCAAAGCCTCGTCGTTGGGCAGGCCTTGACCCGTATCCAAGGCCCGGCCCAGCTCGTACTGGGCCTCGGCCAGACCCTGGCCGGACGCAGCCTCCAGCCAACGATGGGCCTGTTTGGGATTGGGCTTGATTCCCCGGCGTCCCCCAAGAAACAAGCGACCCAAATCCAACTGGGCAGCGGGCAAACCGATGGCCGCCGCACGTTTCATCATGTCCAAGCCCTTCTTGGTATCTCGCCTGATGAGCTCTCCACCCTGCAGGTACCACCAGGCATGCTCGAGCAAGGCCTCGGGCAAGTCCTGCTCTGTGGATTTTTGCAACCACTCCAAAGAAAGAGCCTCGTCGACTTTGACCGCAAAACCCTCAAAGTAAAAATTCGACATCCGAAGTTGGGCGTATGCCTCGCCCGCCTTTGCCGCCTTCCGCATCCAATTCAGGGCCCGACGGCCATCGCGGACCACGCCCTTGCCCCTGGCAAAGCAGTCGCCCACGCGCGCCTGAGCCATCAAATGACCCTTGCGAGCGGCCTTCATCAAATGCTTAAAACCAGCCTGGTTGCGTTGACCACCCCGCTCATCGATCAACTCGCAGCCCAATTCGTAACGGGCTTCCAAATCCCCCTTGCCGGCCTTTTCCCTCAGCGCCTTGACGCTGGATCTCGCACTTCCCACGTTCGCACCTCACAGACAGCATGAACAGACAGCATGAACAGACAGCATGAA
>JAFCZJ010000141.1 GCA_019314375.1 Deltaproteobacteria bacterium
GTTTGCCGTCGGCTTGGTTTTCCTGTTCCTGGTGGCCGCGGTTTATGTGGTGACGTTCAAGCCAAGGCTTGATGCTTGGTTTGATCGGCAGGCCTATGACCGGAGGCAGGTGCGGGACCGGCACGAGCGGGAGATGGTGGGCATCAAGACCCCCGACGAGGTCCTTCACCTGTTGCGCGATACCCTGACCTCCACCTTACAGCCTGTTTGGATTCGTCTGTGGACGAAGCGATTCGAATCGGACTGGAGTGAATCCGCCTGGCCCGAGGGGGAATCGCCGCCCGAGGGCTGGGGAAAGGAGAAGGCGGAGATTCTGGGGCGCACTCTGCTGGAGACCGGTGTGGCGGTGGAGCGGGGGCAGTTGGAAAAAGACCAGGACATCACGGAGGGGCAACGCGTCTTGTTGCGCTGGATGATCGCCTGGGACGCTTATTCGGCTTTTTGTCTTTGCGGCAAGGACCAGGCGCTCGGGTTCGTCTTTTTGGGGGAGCGAAAGAGTCTAAAGTCCTACACCCGGGGAGATCTGGAGTTGCTGGACTCGATCTCCGCTTCGACCTATATCGGGTTGGCCAATGCATTCTTGTTCGATCGGGTGGACGCCCAGCGAAGTGATCTGGAGGACTTGACCGTCAACCTTGAGAAGAGGGTGGCGCAGCGCACGGAAGAGATCGATGAGGCAAACAAGCAACTTCGTTCGGGCAATGAGCGTTTGCGAGAACTGGATCGGGTCAAGAGTCAGTTTTTTGCCAACATCAGCCACGAACTTCGCACGCCGTTGAGCCTGATATTGGCCCCTTTGGATTCCTTGCTCGACGGCAGCGTCGGCGCTTTCTCTTCTGATCAAATCAGGCATCTGGAATCCATGCAGAGAAACGGCATGCAGCTTTTTCGCATGATCGAAGACTTGCTGGACCTTTGTCTGCTTGAGGATTCCAGGCTGCGGCTGAACATTGAGTCCCTGGACCTTAATGCCTTTTTGGGGAGGCTTGTTGATACCGTGGGCCCCTTGGCGGAACGAAAGTCCATTGCGCTTGCGTTGTCGGTGGATGGAGAGATCAGCTTGGAGGTCGACGCGGAAAAGCTGGAACGCATCCTGACCAACCTTTTGGGTAACGCGCTCAAGTTCACCGAAGAGAATGGGCGCGTCAGTCTGGAGGCCGGTGAAGAGGGGGAGGGTGTCTGGATCAAGGTGGTCGACGATGGTTGCGGCATCGCCGTAGCGGACCAGCCCAATATCTTTGAACGATTCAATCGGGGCGCAAAAGGCAGGTTCCGGCCTCAAGGAGGTGCGGGGATTGGCCTGGCTCTGGCTTTGGAACTAAGCGAGTTGCATGGAGGGTCTCTGAAAGTGGAGAGCGAGGCGGGGGTCGGATCCACGTTTACATTGCGCCTGTCCAAGTCCGTCGAAGGACTGCCCGAAGAGCGCATCGAACGCCGGCTCAGTCGCCGGGATGTCGCCGAAGAGCGAAGGTCGAGCGAGCAGGGGCTGGCGGATTGGGGTCGCACCGCACGCCAATCAAAGGATTTTCGTCTTGGCGAAATCGAGCGGGCCACCGAACGCCGAGTGGTGGAGCGGCTTGAGGGGACCGGTCCCAAGGCGGCCCGGGTCTTGTTGGTCGACGACAACAAGGACTTGCTGCAATACCTTCACACATTGCTCAGCGAGCGTTATGAAGTCTGGCCGGTCCAGGATGGTGCACAGGCCCTGTCCTTGCTGCGAAAGCATCGCCACGAGTTGGTGCTGGCCGACGTGATGATGCCGGGCATGAGTGGCTTAGAGCTTTGCCATCGCATCAAGTCGGATCCCGCGTTTTTGGATGTGCCGGTGGTTTTGCTGACCGCGCGATCCGGACAAGAGCATCGCATGGAAGGTCATGGTGTCGGCGCGGACCAGTATTTGACCAAGCCTTTCAAACCCAAGGAGGTTCTCGCCGTGCTGGATCGCCTGCTCAAGGGCCGAAGCCGCTCGGTCGAGAGCAGCGCTTGGCGAAGAAGCGCTTCTTTAGACAGCCTGCTGGCCGGCATGGCCCATGAACTCCGCAATGCATGCCATCAGGCAAAAAGCGCCCAGGTGGCTTCGCAGCGGATCATGGAAAAAGGGATTGGCGACATGACATCCATGCAGGAGCCCGCGAACGCGAGCCGCTTGCAGTCCATGGCCGCCATCGTGGAACGGGCGCTGGATCGCATCGAACGAGTGGTCAACAGCCTGCAGGACTACGCCGGCGAGCGAATGGACGCGCCTTGGTCCTCTGTGTCCCTGAAAGCCATGCTCAAAGAAGAGATCCCTGGTTTGGCCCTGGCCGAATCCAAATCGGCCAAGGTGGAGCTGGACCTGGATGCGGGGGCCATCGTGCGGGGACCGGCGGAGGCTTTGCGTCAGGCCGTGATTAACTTGGTGGAGAACGCTTTGCATGCGGTGGGGCCGGGTGGTCGTGTTCAGGTGCGAACCTTGGTCCAGGCCGGCGAGGTGAGCTTGGTGGTCGAGGATGACGGATGCGGGATTCCGCCCGAGCAAAAAGATGCGATTTTTGATCTGTTTTTTACGACGCGTGCGCCGGGCCAGGGCACCGGCATGGGCCTGGCCTTGGCCAAAAAGACAATAGAAGAGATGGGCGGAAGTTTGTCCGTGGAAAGCCAAGTCGGCGAGGGGAGCCGATTCACCGCGACTTTTCCGAAAGAGATGGTCGCCGAACAAGCAGAACAAGCAGAACAAGGGGAGATGCGATGACCTGGACTTTGTTGCTGGTGGATGATGAGCGCGACAGTTTGGAGCCCATGCGGGTCTTGTTGGGAGAAGACTATCATGTGTTGACGGCCGAGAACGGAGAGGAGGCGCTGGGCGTGTTGGACAAGGAGACGGTCCACATGATCATCGCCGACCAGCGTATGCCGGGCATGACCGGGGTGGAGCTGCTGACCCGAGTTAAGGAGCTCAACCCCGAGATCGTTCGTTTGGTCTTGACGGCTTTCAATGACTTTGAATCCATGTTGCAGGCCATCAATCAGGGGCGGGTGTATCGCTACATCATTAAGCCCTGGGATGTGGACGACATGCGCTTGACCATCCGGCAGGCTCTCGAATGGAGAGAACTCAGGCAGGCCAAGGGCAAGCTGTCCGCTGATTTGGCGGAAGCCCATACCAGCCTGTCTCGACGGAGCCGCGAACTCGAGAAGGCCCATCGGACCATCATCAAGCAGGAGAAACTTGCCGCCGTCGGACGCTTCGCGGCCGAGATGGTTCACGAGATCAACAACTACCTGCAAGCCATTCTCGGCATGAGTGCCTATCTGTCCGGACTGAAGGCGGACGAGATCAGGGAGTTCGAGGAACTGGAGGTTCAGATTAAGAACCTGAGTGATCTGGCCATGGAGATTCGGGATTTTGCCCGTGGTGCCACCTCGGAATTCGAGATCGAGCGCGTTCATCCCATGGAACCGGTCCGTGATGTACTACGCGCTTGTCGCCATCATCCGGACTTCAAGGAGCGCAAGCTTCGGGTCTCAGGGGAGGTTTTTTCCGAGTGGCCCTTGGACCCAAGGCAGCTAAGGCACGTTCTGCTCAACCTGCTGAAGAACGCGGCTCGCGCCAGCCGTCCAGAGCAGCCAATCGAGATTTTTGTGCTGCAAGAAGATGAGATGCTGGTTTATCGCGTCGTCGACCACGGTTCCGGCCTGCCGGAGGAGATGAGAGAGAAGGTCTTCGAGCCCTTTTATTCCACCTGGGATCAGGAGGGTGGCACGGGGCTGGGTTTGAGCATCTGCCATCGCATCGTGGAGATGCATGGCGGACACATGAAGTTTTCGGATACGGTCGGCGGCGGCGCAACCATTTCGATCTTTTTTCCCGCTACAATCAAGGGGTCTGCGGACAAGGCGTGATCCGGGGGGTCAGAGGTACCCTGGATAGTAATTCCAGCTTAGCATCATCAGTATGCTGGTTTGTATGCGGGCCGAGGGTCCACCGACGGGAATGCGAACGATAAAGTCGAAGTCGAAGTAAGGGCGGGTGAAGCGAAGGCCCATGCCGCCGTCAAAACAGTAGGTGTGTTCTTTTTCTCCGGTCCAGTCAGCCAGCCCGACAAAGCCCACGGAAAATCCGATTCCACCCCGTAGGTCGCCGCCCCCGGTCCCCATCTTGATGCCATATGCCGTGGCACCTCGGTAGGGAATCCCCGTCGCTGTCTCATCGGTATACAGGGGCAGGCCCATCTCCGGCCCGAACCATGTGCGGATTACGAAGTCCCACAGTTGCAAGCTCAGGGCAAGCTTCGGGGCCAGGACCAGGGAGTTGCGCATGAAGGGTGCCAGGCTCATCTCATTGTAGAGTCCGATGTCGGAGGCCCAGGCCTTGTCGTCGCCCAACTCGGCCGGCGAAAGTCCCATGTCCATGTGCAGGCCGATGCCATAGCCCCATCCCTTTTTGGGTTGGAAATATCCGGCGCGAAAGCCCGCCACCAGGTTGCCCGGTACCACCTGGTCTTCCGGATCCGTCGCCATCTGGGTAGAGAAATGGAGTTGAAAATACAGGTTCCATTGGTACTCGACATCCAGTGTGCCCACAAAAGCCGCGCCGTCACTGGTCACCGGTACGCTCGTGCCGAGAAAAAGCTCGATGGAGCCATCCGGCGGCCGCTCGGGATTAACGTATTTCTTGTTTTTCTTTTTTGCCTGGGCAGCCTGGCAGATGCAGAGCAGCAAGAAGACCACCACCATCCATAGTTTTCGTTGAGTCATGACCTGTCCCCAATTCGTTTGTCCCACAAAAACCTCAGAGTCCCTTCCCTCCAGCACGAGACCATTGTTGCTTAATTGGATATCTTTTCAATAATCGACCGGGCGACAAAGATCAAGCCTGGGCGGATTGACAGGCCCGGAGGTGAGTGTTAATTTCTGTGCTTGCAACCCGGCGAAACGTCGGTTCTTGGGAGAACGTGATGAAAGACAAGATCAAGCAGATCATTGAAGAGCGGATTCGGCCTTACCTGGAGGCCGATGGTGGTGGTATTGAGTTTGTTGATTACGACGAGGCCAGCGGTGAGGTGAAGGTCCAACTCCAGGGTGCGTGCAGGGGATGCCCTGGTGCGGCCATGACCCTGAAGATGGGCGTGGAAGCTGCGCTCAAGGAAGAAATTCCCGAGATTTCAAGTGTGGTGGCCGTCTGAACTTATTTATGCCTGGTGGGTAATATGCAGCCGGCGATGGCTCAGGAGCCGTGCTGGCCCTTGGTTACCGCTTGCTGCTTCAATGAATCGAGACTGCCCTGGTTCAGGGCGTCCAACTCTGCCTGCTTTTCCGACTCCGCATTGTCCAAATAATGCATGACGCCAAAGACTCCGCCGGCGATGGCACCGAGACCAATCAGCACGACCAGGGCGATCAATATGGGTTTTTTATAGGAACGCGGAGGCCGCTGGACGGGAGGCGCTTCACGCCTGATCCTCTCTCTTTTTGGCCGATCCCCTCTAAGCACGGTTTCGTCCTGGCCCAAGTCGGCCATGTCACTGGGCATCTGATCGATGGCCTTTTGTCCAGGCGGTGGTTTGCCCATGCCAGCACGTCGGACTTTCTGCGCCTTGGGTTTGTTCGATTTCTCAGCGCTTATGTTGGGGATGGGGTCTTCTGCCTCATCGCCCCCCAAATCCACTTCATCGTAACCTGGGATCGGGCTCTTGGTGCTCGCTTGGGGGGTTCCGTCCTTGTCCATGGCCAGTCCCGCGTCATCAGCCCCCAAATCGACTTCTCCGAATGTCTGGTTGCTGGCAGGGGAATTGATATTTGTTGGTTTGTCCGTCATCGCTTGGAACTCCGTCGATCCTGGTTAGATCAAAAGTGCTTGGGGGCATTCTAGGCAAAACTTCTTTGCCTGTCTATACGTATATGTTACCGTGGCAATTCTTTGATGGCCATTAGCATGGGAGCCTTTTAGCGTGGTTGACCCCTTGGCACAAGCGAGTCCTGCCAACCTGCCTGCCGGCGAGTGGATGTTCAAGCTCGAGGGCGAAGTGCTCGGCCCCGTTGCAGCCCAGGAAATTTTTGATCGGATGATGGCGGGTGACATAGATGAATCCACCATGCTCCGACTGGGTGACGGCGACTGGAAGTCCGTGCAGTCTTTGCCCCTGTGGCATCCCTTCCTGCACCAGGCCAGGGCGCGAATTCGGGCCGCGAGGGCCCATGCTGAAGCGCTGGCCGCTGCCCGGCGCCGTCGCATGGAGAAAATGATTAATTTGGGCATCGGCGGTGTTTTCCTGGTTCTGGTGAGTTTCGCCTTCAGCTATATGATCATCGTACAGCGGCCCAGCCGAAATGCCGGGACCTTGAAGGCATGGGCGGAGCGGCACATCCCGGTTTTCGGCATCCCGATGGCCAATGCGGCTGTCCTGCCTCAACCAGGCGATGCGGATGACGGTGGCGATGAAGAACTGGACTTAGGCGACATCAATGTGGATCAAATATTGATCGACGACGCGCCGGCTCTCGTGGCCATCAAGTCGGGGTCGAGTCAACGCAAACGGAAACGACGGAGAAGAAGAGTCCCCAAGCCCGACAAAAAACCGGCGGATGTCGGCAAGGATGGCAAACCAGGCACCCAAGTGGCGTCGGTGGGCAGTTTGAGCAACGAAGAGATCACCAAGAAGGTCTATGCGCGCAGCAATTTAAACAAGCTCTACGCTTGCTTGCGCCGAGAGATCAAGAGCAATCCGGATCTGCCCGGCCGGGTTGTCTTGGATTTTTCCATCCGCAACGATGGCCGCATCCACAAAGTGCAGATGGACGACGCACGCCTGGAAAACGGCTCTTTGCACCGATGCTTTGCGCGTAAGTTGCAGGGTTTGAAATTTCGACCCTTCACGGGTCAGGTGCGCAACATCACCATCCCCTTCGACTGGAAAAAATAAGTAACAATGCCGCAAGCAGGAGGAGGGGCAGGTTGTTCGGACTTGTGCTCTGTGCGCAACCGCAGCCTGATTCCGGCAGCAATTCGCATCGGCCGAGATCGTTGCACCTGTAATCTTCGGCGCATTCCTCGTCTTCTACGCACAAACCCACGCCTGCCAGGAAAGCCACGGCTTCCCAGGCATCCACCTTGCCGTGCCCCCATGTGGGATCGGGCAGTTCGCTTCCAGTGAAGGAGTCCTGTCGGGCCGTGCGTTCCAATACCTTCGCGACCCCGGCCGGATCGAGTTGTGGGTCGACTTGCAGCATCAAAGCCACGACGCCGGCCACATGAGGGCAGGCCATGGATGTGCCTTGCATGATGATGTGCTTTTCGTCCAGTTGGGTTCCGTCCGACAAGGGGCCGGAGGTGTTGGAGAGTGCCGCGGCGATGAACATGCCCGGCGCTGCGATGAGGGGCTTGATGCCGGTGTTTGCTGGATCCAGTGCCGGACCTCGGCTGGAGAAGAATGCGATCTCACCCACTTCGGCCGGATAGCTGACCTCGCGACCCTGGATGTCGGTCCAGGCATTGCGGGTGGTGTAGGCGCCGACCGCGATCACGTCTTTGGCCACGGCGGGCATGCCGATGGTTTTTAGATTGTCCCCAGGAAAATGTCCGACCTCGACCCGATCGGAGAATTGGGCCGGTGAGGTCAGGGCGCTGGGCGCGGCGCTCCACGCATCGAAAGCGCCTTGGCCTCTCACTTTGAGGGCCCAACCGTAGCCGCTTGGGTTGCCGGAAAATGCGCTTGAAGAGGGCTCTACGAGCATGTCGATCGAATGCTTGCCGTTGCCCGGATCGGGTCCATCGGAAGGCTGAAAAATGACTCGGCCCAAGGAGATCGCACCGTCGCTCAGCATGAACTGATTGGCGCCACCGATGGCCGGCACGAAGCCGGTGTCCGCAACCTCCGTCCCATTTTGAAATACGGCGATCGCAAATTCCAGATCGGCTTCCGGCTGCAGCCAGGCACTGAACAGCGCGGCGCTGACGTCCAGACCCTGGTAAACCGAGAAGTAGGTCCGACCTTCGGCGCCTGCCGGGTCATAACCCAAATGGATGTGGTAGCCTCCCTCGTTGCCGGCCGCGGCCACGATGATTCGGCCCGGGCCCGTGAGGTCGGTGAAGGCTTGGGCTTCTATGGATGTACCGTCGTGGGGACCATAGTGCGTACCCAGGCTCAGGTTGACCACCATGGGCTGACCCCGATCCTCGGCTTGTTCAAACAACCACTGAACGCCCTCGGCCACCTGGGTGAAGTCGCCGGAGAAGGTCATGGCCACGCCCATCAAGTCCGCCCCCGGGGCGATGCCGCGATAGCTCAGACCGGAGCCCGCCATGGTGGCCGTGACGTGGGTTCCGTGTCCGATGAAGTCGATTGTTTGGCAGGCCGGTCCATTGCCCGTCAGGCTATCGCGTTCACAGAGACTGCCGTAGCCATAAGCTTCGGGCGGATCGAAATACTCGAAGGCCTGATCCCAGAGCAAGAGCACCCGGGAACGGCCCACCCCCGATGCGAAGTCTGCATGGGTATAGTCCAGGCCGGAATCCACCAGGGCCGCGATCACGCCTGTGCCGTCATATTTTCCAGGCTGACCATCAATCAGGGGCAGTTCGGGCAGGTCAGTGCCTGCCTCCACCACATCGGCTCTCACCTCCGGTCGGCTCAAATCAAGCAGGGGTCGATAGGGGGGGCTGGCATGCAGGCGACGGACCTCCGGGCTTTTGCCCAGGCGCAGGATGGCCTCCACCGAACCGCGGATGGGCAGCAAGCGCAGTCCATCGCGGACCGGACCGATGGCAGGGCCCACCCGCAGGCCAAGCTCTTTGGCTCGCTGCCGAGTTTTTTCCGGCTGGCTACTCAAAACCATCGCGGGCACATCCGCTGTGCCTTTGTCGATCTGAAGTAGACCCAGCGGGTTCAAGGTGTACTTGTTGAAGGCCTGCCGCAAGGAGGGGCTTTTGGAGAGAAGGCGCAAGTAAGGGTTCACCTGCTCGGCCTGAGCCGGCATGGAAAAGCTGAGCAGGCAAAAGAGCGTGCTGATGAGAGACAAGGCTGGAATCATGATGCCTGGCATGGTGGTTCTCCCGGTGTTCGGCGACGACGTATGGCCACGAGAAGCAGGGCGATTCCCATCAACTCAAGCCCACCTGCACCACCGGTGGAGGTGGCGCAACCCCCGCAACTGGGTGGAAGTGTGTCCTCGTTGGTGGTGATCACGAACTCGGCCACCAGGCCGAATAGATCACCAAGATTGGAGTCGTTAAATGTTACAAGATCCTGATAGTCGACACCATTGGCCAGCTTGATCACCATCACACTCGCGGAATCGGCGCGGTCGCCCGCCGCGGGAGGTTCTGGAAGATCGTAGCCAAATGCGTCTCCCCCTGAACCCGGGATCAACACCCGCCAAGACTTGGCGTCGGGACGGCTGAACACCAACTGGATCAAGTCAGCGCCCGCCGGCAGCCCGGATACATCGGCCCTGCGAGCGGCTGAATCGTAGACGATCGCAGCAGGCGGCATGAAGGCGGCCAATGGGAAAGTGCCGCTGAAAGTGTCAACAAAATACACCTGGCCCCCAACGGCCTCCCAGCCGGGTTGGGATGCTGATTTCATTCTTACCGCGAGTGCCAGCACGAAGCTGCGGATGCTTGCCTCTGGTAGCCGACCTGCCACCGGGGAGACGTGGACAACGATGTCGTCTACTTGGCCGTCGGGTGGTTCATCTATTTGCGAAGCGTCTGCGCCGAAATTTACGCCCAGCGGCACCAGGCCAAGGCCTGGCACTTGCACACCGGCGACGATTAACACGCCGTCGAAGTAGTAGTAGTCGTCGACATTCGCGGGTAGCGGGGGCACGCTGAAGGTCATGACATTGTCCCTTTTGACATTGAGCGACACATGTCCACCAGGCATCGAGGCGTACAAGTCATAGTCAGGGATCAGGTCGTCGGTGCGCCCGTTGCCATTGATGTCATCGACATCCGTCAAGCGGGCCGTGGAGGAGATTTCCACGCCGGGCTCTATGGCTGTGTAACCTTGATTCACGATGTTCAACAGCGCGGCCAGGGCTGGAGCCCCGTCATCCTCCGGCGTATGAGCTGAGATGAACGGGCCCAAAACATTGATGACCTCGCTCAGATCGAGCTTTTTACCCAGGGCCCAAAAAACCCTGTTACCGGGTTCGCCGGTGGCCATGCAATCCTGTTTAAATGTCGTCTGGTTCAGGCTCATCACCAGGTTGGCGGGCAGATTGATCTCTTCCTCTGAACCTCCAAATTGAATCGTGGTTTTGATGGCCTCGCCAGCCACCAAGTCGAGGTTCAGTAAGTAAGGATCGGCCGGGAGTGAGATGCCACCGTAGCCGACGGATGCTTCGCAGGTGTGGCCCGGCTCGCATGAGATATGGGAAAAGTCCAGCGTTGTTTGTACGCCACTCGCCTGGCTGGGATCGCGCCATGGAGCCAAGGCGGCCAGGATGTCGTTGCTTTCCACCCCATCCAGGGTCAGGTAGCTGTGATCGGCATGCGTGACGGTGATCGAGCCAGGGTTCGTCGGACCCAGTTCGATGCCCCCGAAAGTCGCGACGCCTGTGAGGTCAGTGGTCTCCTCGATCGCCGGGGAACCATGGAGGGTCACTACAGCACCCTGAATCGGCATGGCGTCATCGGCACCCACCACCGCCACGCGTGTCTGACCGGTGGTGGCCTGGTCTTGGTTGTACACCGTGACCTCGCATGTCGTGGGGCAAGACGCCACGGTGGCCGTGATGGTGGCTGTGCCGGCCTGGACTCCGCCGGTGACCAGGCCTTGTGCGTCCACGCTGGCAACGTTTGAATCGGAGGTGGACCATTCAAAAATGGCACCCGGGGCAATCGTATCGTTCGGCGTGAAAGCGATGGCCGCGAACCGAGCTGTGGTCCCTTGCCTGGTGAGCCCCGAAGTCGGCGTCACCTGACAGGAAGCGACATCTCCACAAGTTGGGGCGCTGATGCAATTGCCCAGGAAACAGACCCGGCCGAGTGTGCAGGGTGAGTCGTTGCTGCAATGATCGAAGTCACAGATCCCATCATTGCAGCTGAGGTCTTCAGCGAAGTCCACATCGGTGCGCGCATGGCAATCACCGTCAGCAAGGCACGCAAGCATGCAAGAGAATGTAAACTGGTCGCAGACCAGGCCCTCACAACAATCCTGCAGATCCCAGGAGCAGTCTTCGGTTTCTGTAAGGCAGATGGATTCACATTCGTATTCTTCGTTGCATATCTCGTCCATGGCACAATGATTATCGTAGCAACATAGGCGGCATGTTCTGTTCGAGCAGCAGTGCTCACCGGGACGGCACTCCTCGTCAATATCGCAAACAACGAACACGCACCCACCTTCGGACGGCTCGCAGGCCGTGCCGGTGGGACAGAGATTATCATCGGCTTCTGATTCGCAGATGAAAGTGGCCGAGCTGCAGCTGTCCACCGTACAATCGATGCCGTCGTCGCAGTCGATGTCCGTACAGCATGCCTTGCATGCCCCGTCCGAGCAGCAGTGCTCACCAGGGTCGCAATCTTCGTCGCCCCCGCAGGCAACGAAAAAGCATCCGCCTTCGGACGGCACGCAGGCCTCGCCGCTGGGGCAAAGATTGTCATCGGCCTCTGATTCGCAGGTGAAAGTGGCCGAGCTGCAGCTGTCCACCGTACAATCGACGCCGTCGTCGCAGTCGATGTCCGTACAACATGTCTTGCATACCCCGTCCGAGCAGCAGTGCTTACCAGGGTCGCAATCTTCGTCGCCCCCGCAGGCAACGAAAACGCATCCGCCTTCGGACGGCAGGCAGGCCTCGCCGCTGGGGCAAAGATTGTCATCGGTTTCTGATTCGCAGGTGAAAGTGGCCGAGCTGCAGCTGTCCACCGTACAATCAATGCCGTCGTCGCAGTCGGTGTTAATGCAACAAGCGTGGCATTCGTCGTCGCTACATACAACTTGGCCCTCGGGGCATGTCCTCGGTCCTGATGAATCCGAGCACCCCACCACGACCGATGTCATCGAAACCACCACCACAATCCATAGTTTCCAAGCATTCATGGCGCGCTCCTCCCCCAGCTTTCAGTCGAAGACCTGCTGGAATACCATCGTTTTCAAAGCTACTTGCCGGATGAAACATTGTCAATGCAGCCCAGCGGGCCTTCGATTTTGGGAGGGAGCTAAAAAAAAGAAGGGCGAGTGCGCGCTCGCCCTTCTCGTAGCGGGCATCGCGACAGGAGGGGGCCACGATGACCAGTGTCTTACTTCTGAATACAATGTAGCAGGGTGTGGGACATCTGTCAAGAAAAGCGCCTGACAAAAGTTGAATCAATGAGTAAGTTGGCGGCATGTCTTTGCGGACCAAATATCTTTTGGCGACGGCCATCGCGGTGCTGGTCCCCTTGTTGGGTTATCTGGTGCTTGATGCCTTGTCGACCCGAAGCTTTCTCGTGCGCGAACAGGCGCAGGGTCTCAGGCGAATGGCCGATTGGATCAATGGAAGTTTTGAGGACATTCCTTCGCTGGAGAGCGGCCAGGCGGAACGGTGGCTTGGTCGGTTCTCGAGCAGGCATCTCGATCTCGAGGTCATGGTGCTGGATTTGCGATCACGTGTTTTGGCGGGCTCCCGTCCGGAGCGTGTGGGGCGAAATTGGCTGGAGCCCGGTATTCAAGAAGTGCTCTCGGGAAAGATGGATTTCCACTGGGCCAAGATGGAGCACGATGGGCGACCCGTGCTCGACGTCACGGTGCCCTGGCTCGACGCACAAGGCAAGCTTCGGGGCGCGGTTCATCTGGCCCAGGATCTTTCCGTAGTGGACGCCCAGATTGAAGCCATTCAGGTCAGGCATGCCGTGTTTGTGGTCATGGTGGCCTTGCTCGTGGGGGGCTTGCTCAGTTTTTTGACCTATATCCTGGTCATCAAGCGTTTGGGGGCTTTGGACAGTGAACTGCACCACAGTCGGATGGATTCACCAGGGCCGGGCCTTCGGGGGCCTGGGGACGAGATCGACCACCTGTCGGCGGCACTCCGAAATCTTGTGGGCAACTTGAGCGCCTCGGCTGTTGAACTGGAGCAGGCGCTGACCGCCAAGGGTGAATTGCTTGTGCGGGTTGAGGGTTTCAACCTGGAGTTGGAGCAACAGGTGGACAGGACGAGGCAGGAACTGCTGACCGTGCAGGCTGAGTTGATCAGGGGCGAGCACCTGTCTACCATTGGACAACTGTCGGCCGGCTTGGCCCATGAACTGCGCAATCCCCTGTTCATCATTCGGGCCAGCGCCGAGACCATGGCTCGCCGGGCTCCGGATGCCAAAGACATGGCCGTTGACATCATGGAGGAAGTGGATCGGGTGGACGGCATCATCAAACAGCTTTTGGAATTGGGACGGCCCTTGAATCTTGAAGAGCATGAAGTGGACATATGCGCCGTGCTCAAGGAAGTGGTGGACCAGGTTTCCCGAGCGCAACCGGATGGCAAGCAAATCGACTGGCGTTTTACCTGCGAGGCGGATTGTCGATGTTTGGGGGACCATCCCTTGTTGCGCCAGGCTTTCATGCATCTGGTGAGCAACGCGGCCGACGCCATCGAAGGGGATGGCTACGTTGAGATCAGAGCCGCTGTCGGCCCGGAAGAAGAAGAAAGGGTGCGCGTTGAGGTAAGGGACAACGGTCGGGGTATCGCCGCGGAAGATCAGGCCCACGTTTTTGAGCCCTTCTTCACGCGTAAGAAAAAAGGCACGGGTCTGGGGCTGGCGGCGAGTTCAAAGATCCTGGTTGTGGATGACGAGCCGAAGATCCTCAAACTCATCCGAAATCGGCTGGAGGAGGCGGGACACCGGATCGAGACATGCAGCGATGTGGCCAGCGCCAG
>JAFCZJ010000257.1 GCA_019314375.1 Deltaproteobacteria bacterium
TGCCGCGGCGGTGGGTTCCAGCAGGGGCACCCGGTCGGCGGCGAACTCGGGCACGTCCAAGGCCCGGGGTGTCTCGCCGGACAGATCGTAGGCCGCAAGGCCTTCGTTGCCCACAACAACCAGATCCGCGGAAAGGGGGAGGATGCGCATCTCCAGCAGCCCGACAACCGGGCCGGTGGGCAGGGGGATTCGCCAGATGGCCTCATCCGTCGGCTCCAGAAGCGGAGAGCGGGCCTCAATGCCCTCGCTGTCGGCCAGGATGAGTTGGCTGTTGAAGGCCAGCGCCGCGCTCACCGGCAAGCCTCCCTCGGGCCAGCGGACATGGTTGGGGTCCGTGGCGTCGCCGATGCCGGTGTTGCATAGCAGGTAGACCACGCCGAGGCCTGGGGCCAGGCCCTGGAGCTCCACGCCTTCCGGCGCCTCCGTCCTCTCCAGGTTGAGCCCGTCATGGCAGAAGTACAGGTGCCGTGGGCCGGCCAGGACCAGGCGATCATCTAAGAACTCGGCGGCCAGCAGGTTCCCGTCGGCCGGAGCAATGCTGATGATTTGCGCGGGGCCGTCTCCTTCATGCCGCACGAAGCCCCTGGGCGTCACCTGCAAAAGCGCGTCAAAAAAGCCGAGCTCCGCCAGGGGAGGCGGCGTCAGGCGCACGCTTACCAGGGGGCCGATGCCCGCCTCCACCTCGTTGCTTGTGTGATTGAATTCCTGGAGGTAGGGCGCATCCCGCAGGGGCGCGGCGATGGGCGGCGGCTGGAAGGGAAGCTCCAGCCCGCCGGCGTCCGCGCCGGCGTCGCTGATGGCGTCCACGCCGGCGTCACTGATGGCCTGCGCGCCTCCGTCGCAGCCCAAGAAGCCGGAGCAGAGTAGAAGCAGAGGGAAAAGGTTCAGCCTGATGACGATGGTGCCACGGTTTGCGGGAAATTCCATGCCTTCCTCTCATGCAATCACAAGCACCTCGAAAAGGTGCGCAAATACGTCAGTAAGTTATGGTTAACGAGTGGCCAGTATCCGTGGTCGGCGGCTGTGGGTCAATGGCGCAGGGCGTTGGCGATTTTTTCCAGCTGGTCGACGAGCTCATTTTTGACGGCGTAGTAGACCACGGTGTGGATTTTGCCGTCTTGATTGATCCGAACGACGTCGTAGTGTCCGTCGCGGCCATCAACCCCTTCGTACCCAGGGTGATGGAGGAAGTCGAGGTCTTTGAGGCTGGCCTCGATGGTGGCCATCTGGGCGGCGCTCAGGGAAGAGGAGGGCTTCTTTGGGAGCGGCTTGTCGAAGGGGACTTTGTGGTCCTTGTTCTTCTTGGAGCGCTCTACGAAGTAGACCTTCCCATTTCGACTGAGCGAGAAGCGAAACGAGGGGTGAACCGATTTTCCGGCGGAGACGGAGCAGTAGACCAGCCAGATATCCTCAGGGATTGTCTCGTCGAGGATAGCCTTCAGGCGTGGCCGGGGGGTTTCGGAGATGGTGTCTCTGGTGACAGCGGGCATATTTTTTTCCAGTCTTAGGGTCGGATGCGCAGCAGTACGACATCGGTGCCGCCCAGGTCGACGCTGCCGGCGGAGCGATCCCGGTGCTCGGAGGCTGAGAGCATGCGCTCGTCTCACCCATGCTCCGATATAGGGTGGCGCGGGTTTGGCTCTGAAATTGAGGGAGGCGGCTCTGGGTAAAATGGTGTCGCAAGCTTGTCATAGCTTACTCGTCGTCTTCTTGCCGCTTCATGACCGACTCGAGTTTTTTCATCTCTTTGTCAAAGTCGCTCTCAAAAAGTCGATCTTGCACAATGCGGTATTTTTCAAATTCGGACTCGGCATGGGCCTTGGCCAGCCCTGCCGTCACCCTGCCTGCATCCTGAAGAATCTCCCGGTCCCAGAGCCTAAGAAACCCGCCCAACCGCTCTTCCCAATCCGCCATGGTCATGGGTATTTTACGCATGGCCTGAAGTTCAGCCATGTCAAGATAGGCTGAAACAATCCGCTGCATCTGTCCAAGCTCAAATTCTAAGAGATAATTCTTGGCGATGGAAACATCGTATTTGTGGATTTTCCCTTCTGGTGCTTCATCCCAACTGGTCAACCCCATGCTTTCTTTCTTGTGATCCGCACGATCCACAATGACTTCGGCCGCCGTATTGCCGTGAATCGCGAAGTGCATCTTGTTTTGAACAGCCGCAAAGAAACGTTTGGTAGCTGTGGCGGATGGATCGTAATCCAGCGAGGTGGCGTAAATATCCGTGATTTTCTGATAGAATTTGCGCTCGGAAAGCCGGATTTCACGGACCTTTTCAAGTTGGCGTTCAAAGAATTCATCCGTCAGGTTGCCGCCGTGTTTGAGGCGTTCCACATCCATCGTCCAACCCTGGATCGTGTAGTCTTTGACAATCTGATTCGCCCACTTGCGGAACTGCACGGCACGCTCATTTTCGATTTTGAAGCCGACGGCAATGATGGCCTGTAGATTGTAGTGCTCGACCTCACGTCGCACCTGCCTGCTGCCCTCTGTTTGAACTATTAAGTATTTCTTAATAGTTGCCCTTCGCTCTAGTTCGTTGTCTGCAAAAATACGTTTCAGATGCTGGTTGATGGCTGGAACCGAAACGTCATAAAGGCCTGCCATCATTTTTTGCGTCATCCAGACATTCTCGTCCTCATAGCGCATTTCCACGCTGGTTTTCGAGCTGCCCCCCGCCGCGACAAAGGTCAAGTATTCAGCAGCCGATGAGCGAACGATGGATGTCTCTTTTTTCCCCGACTTCTGCAATCCATTGCTTCTATCGTTTTTCATCGTCAATCCTCATACTTCGACCAGAAGCTTCCTTTGCGACCATGTGTCTGAATGATCTTTCCCCAAAAAAGTGGACAGGTAAATCATGCGGTCAAGGCGATCATTCTGTCAAATCTCATTTCAAGAGAAACGAGGAGAGGGACGGATGACTTCCTTGCGGTGAATTCGTTTTCTGAGATGAAATGAAATTCGGGGACCCGTCTTAGGGTCGGATGCGCAGCAGTACGACGTCGGTGCCGGTTTCGGCGTTGAAGTGGTAACCGCCCACCAGCACGCCGTCCCCGTCGAGCGCCAGCGCTAAGGCCCGGCCCGGGCCCGGGTAGACGAAGAGGCCATCGTCGTCAAAGCCCGTGTCCGGCTCTCCGTTGGGGAGCAGGCAACGGACCGCCATCTCTTCGAAGCGCTCACTCTGGACGCTTTTGGCCACCAGGATGCGCCCGTCGGGAAGCTCCAGCAGGCCGTACAGGTTGCCCCTTTTGAACTCCAGCTCAGCCGCGCCGTCGGCGCCGAAGTCGGTGATGAGCTCGCCCGCGTCGTCCAGGGCGTAGACCTTAACCACGGCGCCGAAGGCGGTCTGTTGGGTGAAGTAGTAGCCGCCGGCTGCCCGGTCGATGATGCGGGAGACGTAGGTGGAGCCTTCCATGACGGTGATGCCGCCCGTGCCGAAGCTTGCGTCCAGGTTGCCGTCCTCGTCAAAGCGAGCGATGAAGACATCCGGAAAGACCCCGGGCAGGTAGCGCTCGCCCGCGGCGAGGATCTTGCCGTCTTCGTCCACGTGGACGGCGATGGCGAAGCCGTCGTTGCCGTCGAAGCCCAGCACCACGCCCCCCAGACCGAAGCTTGCGTCCAAGCTGCCGTCGGACAGGTAGCGGGCCAGCATGGGGGTGCCGTTGCCGCCCACCACGCCGCCGGCGACCACGAAGCGGCCCGAGGCGTCCATATCAAAATCCCGGCCTTGGCCGGGCAGGATCTCGGGCACGAAGTCCTGGTCCCAGGTGCCGTCGGTGTCAAAGCGGATGAGTCCGCCGTGCCAGCTCAAGGCCACGGTATTGCCTGAGTTGTCCTCCAGGATCTTGGTGAACTGGGCGGGGTAGTCGTCGGCGAAACCGTCGCCGCCGAAGGACGGGTCGTGCACACCGTTTTCGAATCGCACCAACACGCCGTAGGTGCCCGCGGAGGCGGAGGCCAGCACCGAGCCGTCGGAGTGTTTGAGCATGCTCCACATGACCTCCGGCGCGCCCAGGGAGGTGAGCTGGGCCAGGCCGTCCGTGCCGTAGGAAGCAATGGCGCTGCCGTCGGGGGCGAAGCCTACCACGCTCATGCGCTTGTCCCCGTGGGCGGGGGTGTCGTTGCTCAGCCGCTGGCCGCCCACCAGGTACAGCTCGTTTCCCTGGTGGAACAGGTTCAGGCTGATCTCCGCCTGGAGGGCGCCGGTGGCGCTGCCGTCGAATTCCAGGGGCGCGCCGTCTGCGTCCAATCGGATGATGTCGCGGAAGTGGCAGTTGGGGTAGTTGCCCACGCTGGCGTCGATGAGGAAGATTTCGCCGCTTTCCAGCCACGCCACCACCACCGGCTCGCCGCCGGACACCACCTGCAGCAGGCCGTCGGTGCCGAAGGCGGGATCGGGGATCCCTGCGCCGTCTACTTTCAGCAGCACGTTGTTGTCGTAGTCGGCCGGGCCGGTCAGCAGGATGCCTGCGCCCTTGGGGTCGACCGCGAAGTCGTGGGCCAGAAAGTCCGTGGCCACGCTGGTGAAACTCTCGTCCGGGCTGCCGTCCGCGTTCAGGCGCTGGAGCACCGCATCGTCGTAGTTGGCCGTCAGGACCAGGATCTTGCCGTCGGCCAGCACCTGCAACTCGCGCGGCTCCTCTCCTGAGAGGCCCACCTCGCCCTGGGCACCGAAACTCTCGTCCGGGCTGCCGTCGGCCAGAAAGCGCCGCAGGTTGGAACTCGAGGATTCTTTGTAAAGAACCAGCACCCG
>JAFCZJ010000047.1 GCA_019314375.1 Deltaproteobacteria bacterium
CTCCAAGACCGTATATCTGCATGCCTTGGAAAAGTTGGCCAATCGCTATTTCATCAAAGAGCAGTTTGATAATGCCGCTTTGCTGTATCGTCGCATCATTGAGCTTTCGGATGACGTTGAGAAAAACCTGGATTACGCTCAGCGGGTTTACGACGCCTCCTCGTACTCCAAGAAGAAAGACAAGGTAGACGAGGACGTACGATCCATCGTCAAGGCGGCTTCCAAGTACACTTTCTCCTGGCGCATTGCGGACAACGAGAAAAAGCAGCTTTCGGAAGGTTTCGAGGTTTATGCTCGCGATATCGTGACCAAGTTGCACAAGCTGGCCCAGCAGCGGAAAGAGAAACGGGCTTTCCGTGTCGCGGCCCGAGCCTATGCGAACTACCTGAGCTTCTTTGATTCCGGCGAGAAGGTCATGGAGGTGAAGTTCAACTACTCCGAGTCCTTGTTTAGCTCGGACCAGTACCTCAAGGCGGGTCGGGCCTATGAGGACATCGCCCGGGTCATGGATGAGAGCAAGGACCGCAAGGATGCGCTGTACTCGGCCTTGCAGTCGTATCAGTACTCTCTGGGCGACGCCAAGTACCTGAGCCGCTTTGAGTTGGTGGAATCCCGGCAGGCCTTGAAGCAGTTGGGTGCCTTCTTCATCAAGCGTTACCCCAAGGATGAGAAAACCCCGACCATCAAGTTTAATGTGGCTCGCATGTTTTACGATCAGGGCGAATACAAGCAGGCCATCGAGTCATTTCTGGAGTACATCAAGCAATATCCGACCCATTCGGAGATGACCGTGGCCGGCCATCTTGTGTTGGATTGCTACAAGCAGTTGGAGGACTACGAGGGTTTGGCGCAGCAGGGGCGCGCATTTGTCTCCGATGGAAGCATCAGAAACGACAAGTTTAAAAAAGAAGTGGGACAAATTGTATCGGCGGCCGAGAACCGCGACTTGGACAAGAAGACCCTTGAGGTAACCAAGGAGGGCGGTGACGCCATTGAGGCCCTCTTGGCGTATGCGGATGGCATGGAAGACAGCGGCAAGGCGGAGAAGGCTCTTTACCGCTCTTTCGTGATGGCCAAAGAGAAGCGCAACATCGAGATGGCTTTCAAGGCGGGCGCTCAGTTGGCGGCCAAGTACAAGCAGTCCAAGTATCTGGAAGACATCTACGCTACGTTGGGGAATTTCTCCGCACAGATGGCCGATTTCGATCGCGCGGCGGCATTGTATGAAGATTACTTCAGCCGCTTTTCGGGTAAGGAAGAGGCGCGCCAGGCGATGTTTGGCGCTGCTCGTTTTCACACCTATCTGGGCAATTATCCACAGGCGATCAAGGATTACAAAATCCTATTGGAAAAGGCATCGGGCGATGAGCGTGGACGCATTCAGGTCGAGATCGCCGACGCGTACTCCCTGATGGGAGATTGGCGCATGGTCCTGGTGGCCGCTCGCAAGGCTATCAATGATGCGCCCGACAGCGTTAAAGGACAGGTGCTGTTGGCCAAGGCCCTCAAAAACCGCGGCAAGCTGGATGAAGCCAAGCAGTCCTTTATGGCTGCCGCGAGTTTGGGTGGTGGACCCGCCGACAACCGCTTGGCGGCCGAAGCCCAGTTTCGATTGGCTGAAATGCTCATGGACGACTACCACAAGGTGCGATTTGGTGCTGGCCAAGAGGACGCGGTGGTGGTCCAAACCAAGATGCAGCTCATCAATGCCATGGAACAATTCTATGCCGGCGTGGTGGAGATGAAGGATGCGGAATGGGCCATCGCCGCCTTGTTTCGTTTGAGCGAACTTTACAGTAATTTTGCCGAATTTTTGGGCAATGCCCCAGTACCGCCGGACCTGACCGCTGATCAGAAGAAGCAGTACAAGCAGATGCTGGACGGGCAGGTCAAGTCCCAACAACAGACATCTACGACCTATTTGAGTTCTTGCAAGAAGGCAGTAAGGAGCAAGAAGGTTTTCGGCGACTTCGCCATGGCCTGTGTGACAGGTGTGGCCCCGGCCGCCAGCCAGAAGGTGGCCAGGCGACGCGGTGGTAAGCTCGCTGGACCGCAGGCCGATCAAGTCAAGGCCAAGCTTTTAAAAAACCCCGCGGATCTGGAGACTTTGTCTGAGCTGGCTCGGCTGGCCATCGCCGCCAACGATTTGCATCTGGCCCGCCTGGTGTTGAGTAAGGCTTTGGAGATTGATGAGAACCATGCCCCGGTCTTGAACCTCATGGGCGTGGTCAGCCTTTACGATGGCAAAGAGATGGAAGCCTATGACTTCTTCAAGAAGGCCATGGATTCTGATCGAGGCAATGTTTCCACTCGCTTGAATGTGGCTGGTCTATTCATCAAGTACAAGGATGAGCCGCGGGCCAAGGCTGTGATCAAGAATGTCATGTCCGATATCAAGACCGCCGACCTGTCGACGGCAGATATCCATCCCTTGGCCAAGGACGCGCTGCGGCACCTGCGCATTCGATAAGTGATTGCGTGAGCGGAGGAATTATGTTTCAAGCGAAGCGGAAAAAGTACGGAAGGCTCGCGAGCTGCTGTTTGGGTTTGGCCGCGGGCGTGGTGATGTTGGTGGGTTGTGGGCCGTCGCTTAGTTACACAGTGCCCCAAGAAACCATCCAGCGATTGCCCAAAGGCAGCCGGCGATCTGTGTTTCAAGCGCGCACGGTGGTCACCATTGCCGTCGATCGCAAGGCCACCATTCGACGTCAGAAAGAAGTTATCAAGCGGGACATCGAGAAGATTTACCAGAAGATGGAGAAGGCCAAGAAGGATGGGGACAAGCATCTGGATTTGGAGCTGACCATGTTGGATCTTCAGGTCGATTACCTGAAGGAAAAGCTGGATCACCAGGAGACCTTGCAGGAGATGGCCGATAGGGACCTCATTTTGTCCAAGGCACAATTCGAACTGGCCAAGGCCAAGCTCGTCAAGAAGCATTCCGTGGCTTTTGATGGTGAGGTATCTGAATTTGAGGCGCAGCTCAAGGATATTCGCGAGGCGGCTGACGAATTCCGTAAGGAGGTCGATAGCGAGGCCGCCGAGCTGAAGACTGTGGAAGAAGAGTGGCTGGCTGCCAAGAAGAAGTATTTTTCGGCCATCGGAGAATCCTCCAAGGGCTGGTGGACTGAGTGATTCACCCCGAAAGGAAGCGCATGATGTTGTTGCGGACCTGCCTGATCTTCATCTGCCTGCTCGCTGCATCCCCCCTCGCCTGGGCGCAGGGCAGTAAGGCCAAAGGGAAGGCCTCGGACGTTGAGACCAAGGAAGCCAAGAACGATGCGGTGCTGCGTGGTGGAGACAAAGTGGACAAATCCGCCGGTGCCATGGCGGAGGTCATCAGCGAATACAAGGCGGAACTGAAGGCCGACCCCAAGGATGCCGAGGCGCATTTTACCCTGGCCTTGGCCTACCACTCCCTGAATAATTTCAAGGAGGCCGAGAAATATTACCTGAGCACCATCGAGGTAAATCCGGCGGAGATCGATGCTCGCCTGAATTTGGGCGCTTTGCTGCAGAAGGCCAAGCGCTACAATGAAGCCATCAAGTGGTACAAGGACACCATCTCGCTTCGGCCTAGCCTGGTTGAGGCCTACTTCAACATCGGGGTGGTTTACACGCAGATGGGCAGGCTGGATATGGCTGTGGCCGCCTATCGTACTGCTGTCGAAGTGCAGCCTGAGTTCGCGATGGCTCACTTTTATTTGGCTGAGTTGTATCGTAAGCAATTGGATTTTGCCTTGGCTGAGCAGTCTTACAAGCAAGCCATCGCGGCGGATCCCACCTATGCCGATCCCCAGAACAATCTGGGCAATCTGTATTACGAGCAAGGCGAGATGGAATCTTCGATGATTCGGTACAAGAAGGCCATCGAATTGGCCGGTCACGACCCTGAGTTCCGCTACAATTTGGGTTTGGCCTATTTTAAAGATGGCCGAATCGATGACGCCATCTCGAGCTACAAGCGTGCCATCGAGTTGGATGAAAAATACGCCCAGGCTTACAATAACCTGGGTGTGGCTTTGGGGCGTCAAGGCAAGAGTGAGAAGATGTACGCGGCATTCGAGAAGGCTTGCGAGCTGGATGCGCGTTATGTCGAGGCACGCTTCAACCTGGGCCTGGCTTACTTCAACGAGAGTCGTTGGGATGATGCCATCCCGCGTTTCCGTGAAGTTTTGATGATCAAGAAGACCTACGCCGATGCCCACGCTTATTTGGGTGAAGCTTTGTTCCAGACGGGCAATATTCGGGAGGCCATGCGGCACCTGAAAGAGGCCATCGGCATCAACCCAGGCAAGGCCGAGTTCCGGGCCCGTATGGGTTTTGTTTTTATTGAGCAAGGCAAGATGGAGGAAGCACAGAAAGCCTTCAAGCAGGCCCTGTCCATCGATCCCGAGGACGCCCTGGCGCGGACCAAGTTGGCGTTGGTTTATGAAAAGGAAGGCAAGTCGGACGAGGCCATTGTAGAATATGTCCAAGCGGTCCAGTTTGATGCCAACAACATTGAAGCGCATGAGGCCTTGACGCGGCTTTACTCCGGAAAGCGTGATTTTGAAAAGGCCATTATCCACGCCAAGGACGTGATCCGTTTGGACTCGCGTAAGGTCAGTGCCCATTTGGCCCTGGGCGATCTTTATCGGGAGCGGGGCTTGATGGACTTGGCTGCATCAGAGTACAAAACAGTCATGGAGTTGGATGCAAAGAACCCCTTGGGTTTGTATCGCATGGCTGAAGTGTTTTATCGACGAGGCAACATCGACGATCAGATTCGCTACACAAAGCGGGCGCTGGATTTGGATCCGCGTTTGGCCGAGGCTCGGGCCGACTTGGGCGTGGCCTATTACAACCGCAATAAGATGGACAAGGCCTTGAAGGAGCTGAAGCGGGCCATCAAGGACAAGCCAGACCTGGCCAAGGCCCATTATTATTCAGCGATCTTGTATTTTGAGAAAGCCTTCAAGTCTCGCGCGAAGCGCAAGAAGTACCTCAAGAAATCCGCGGGGGCCTTCGAGCAAGCCATCCGTTTCAAGCCCGAGTTCGCTCAGGCCCACCACAAGCTGGGCAAGGTCTATCTGGAGTTGGGGAAGAAAAGCGAAGCGCTGTCAGCCTTCACCAAGGCCTTGGACCTGCACCCCAACTTCCCCGAAGCTCGATTGGATTTAGAAAAGCTCAATAAGAGTAAGTAGACCCGGATCCACCCTGGCGTCCCGGAATGATTGTGTTTCTCAGGCCGCAACCCAATCGATTGGGCCCTTGCCTTCTCGAATCACATAAGGAAAATCGCCGGTTAGGTCTATGACGGTGGAGGGCACATTGGGTAAAGCCCCTCCATCGATGACCAAGTCGAGGACCTTGCCCAGCTTGGTGTCGATCTCTTTGGGATCCACGATGGGCGACTCTTCGTTGACGTTGGCGCTGGTGGTGATGATGGGGTGCATCAGCTCGCGGACGAGCTCCAGGCAAATGGGGTTTTCCGGCACCCGGATGCCCACGGTGCGTCGCTTGGACATCATGATGCGAGGTACTTCCTTTGTGGCTTCAAGAATGAAGGTGTAGGGTCCAGGCAAGTGCTTACGCATGACGCGGTAGGCCGCGTCGCTAACCTGAGCGTAACGGCTGATGTCTTTAAGGTCGGAGCAGATGAAACTCAGCGGCTTTTTGCGGCTGCGATCCTTGAGTTGATAAATGCGTTCGATGCCTGACTTGGAGAAAATATCGCAGCCGATGCCGTAGACTGTGTCGGTGGGGTAAGAGATGACAGCGCCTTGGGCCAGGGCTTCCACCACGCGGCGGATCAGCCTGGGTTGCGGATGCGTGGGGTTGATTGGAACAATCATGATGTTGGTACCTCACTTAATTTGGGTGCCGCTTTGCCGGAAAGCAGCCTTTTGCAGAGCCCGGATCTATATATCATCCCTTGAAAAATGCAAGTCTTTGAGCGGTGTGGGCTTGATCCTTGGAATGGGCTGCTCTAAGCTCATGAAATCAGGGAGGAATGACGATGAAGACGCTAGGAAGGTGGCCGGCTTGGCTGTTCGGTTTGGCTCTTTTTTTGTTCCAGGGCTCCTCGTGGGCGCAGAACGTGGAGATTTTGCATCGGGCGGTAGACGAGCAGGGTCAGGGTATCACGGTGATGCGCGTATGGGGGACTCATGAGGAAATGGGTTTCGCCATGGGGGCGACATTGGCCGACGAGATCATTGATGGCGTGGATGAGGCTCGGCTCCTGGGCGGTATTTACTATTCGTCGCTACGGGGCATGATGGATGAAATGCTCTGGCAGCCGATTGAGGTGGAAGACGAGTTGACTGGGATGCTGGCGGGTATTCAATCTCTATATCCTCAGGCCAACGTCGACGTGCTGGACTTGAAGGTTATGAACACCTTTGGCGACTGGGGTTACTACGGAGGCTGTCGATCTCATGCCTGTTGGGGAGACTACACCACGGATGGGGTGCGATCTTTGGCGACACGACGATTGGACTTCGGAACGGGTTACGACATCATCAAGAAGCATGTGCTTTGTGCATGGGAACCCAGCGACGGATCGCCACGTTGGGTCAACATGGCTTGGCCGGGCTATGTGGCCGTGGTCACCGGGGTCAACGAATATGGTACCCTGGTCAGCCTGCACGATTACGGCAGTGACTTCGTACCCGAGGCAGGTTCTTTGCCCCGCTGTGTAGCCACCCGACTGGTGCTCACCGGCATGGACGAGCAGCCCTTGGCGGGACACCTGAGTTGGGCCGAAGGCCTGCTGACCGCGACGCCGGTAGCCACCGGCACCTTCATCAACTATTACGCTCCTGATGGCTTGGGAGGGGTATTCACATGCCCCGCGGGCGAGGTTTGCAGCGTGGCCCGTAGACCCCAGGCGGACTACTACGATGGCCAGGTCATCATGACGACCAATTCCCAGACCGATGGCCACACAACGCCCTACGGCGGTGATTTTATGGCCGACTACTACGATTTGGGCGCGCCCAAGACCATTGAGGACCACTTTGGAGTCATGGGTCACAGCATGCATTTGTTGACCGTGGCATATCGGGGTCGGGGGGATATGGAGTTTTTGCTGGAGGGGCACACCGACGACGGACCCACCAGCGTGTTGTCCGTGGAGTGGTCGGAACTTTTCCCTGGGCAGGTGGAAGTGGATGCGGGGACGGAGACTGACGCGGGGACTGACGCGGGGACGGAGACCGACGCAGGGACGGAGGTTGATGCTGGCGAGGAGACCGACGCAGGGACGGAGGTTGACGCTGGCGGAGACGTCGATGATGGTGGTGAGGGCGGCTGTGCTTGTTCTTCCTCCGCGGCATCCAGCAGTCCTGCATGGTTCTTGTTGGTGGGGATCGTGTTTTGTTGGCGGAGGCGTCGAAATTAATTGATTTGCCCTCATTGCAAGCAAGAGGTGCCCGAAGGGCCCGAATGTGCGGCCTGTGGCATCGTCATCGCAAAGTTCCGGGTCCGACAGGACCAGGCAGTCATGATGCCGCAGCCTTCAGAGGTTCCACCGGCCGAGGTGAAGCTTCAAGCGCAATCGGATTCATTCGGGCCTTCCGCTTCAGCACCAGGACCGAAACGCCGCCAGATCCTCTATCGCCAGCTGGCCCGCATGTTGGACTCAGGCCTGTCGGTGGAAGAGAGTCTGGAGCTGATGGCCAGGCACAGCTCGGCGCATCTTTCCGAGCGGCTTCGAGCGGTGGTCGCAAGATTGCGGTCCGGCGACAGTCTGGCGGCAGCCTTTCGCGTAGCCGGTGGACTTTTTGACGAATCGGGCCTGGCCTTGATCAAGGCGGGCGAAGCCACGGGGGCTGTGCCAGCGAGCCTGGAGGCCCTGGCGTCTTCGGCTGAATTGGAGTTGGACTTAAGGCGACAATTGGTTCGGGCCCTGATCTATCCCTTCGTTCTTTTCACGCTGGTTTTCTTTTTGCCAAAGGCATACCTGGTGATCTCCGAGGGCTGGGGCGCGTATTTGGAGGCCTGCCTCTTGCCCTACGTGCTGTCTTTGGGGGCCCTGGCTGCTTTGTTTTTGGGTCTGCCTCGTCTCTTGGTGCTGGTCATGGGCCGGGATCGGTATCACAGCATACTCAAGCGCATCCCGGGCATCGGTGGTGTATTGAAAAGAGCCGCCGCCGTTCGATTTTGCAGGCATCTGGCTAGCGGCTTGCAAGCCGGTTTGGATCTCAGGGCCAGTTTGCGCCTAAGTGCCCAGGCCGCCCAGGATCCGGCCTGGAGTCGGGCCGTGACCCAGGTGGAGGGCAAATTGGAGGAAGGGGCCACCCTGCATGAATCGTTGGCAGAGACCGGCTTGATGGACGAGGATCTGGGTTTGGTCCTGGCCGCCGGCGAGCGTTCAGGGCGTTTGGCTGAATCCCTGGCCCAACACGCCCAGACCCAGCAGGTCGCGTTGCAGCATAAATTGCAGGTAAACGTGATGCTTCTGGCAATCGCCGTGCTTCTGCTTACTTACCTTTTTGTGGTCATGAGCATCAAGAGCGAGTACGAAATGATTTTCGGCGGTCTACAAGATCAATTGAATGGGGTCCTTGATGGAGACTTCGAAGGGCTCTTAAACGGCAAAGGCGGCGGCAACATGGAGCAACTGATGAAAGAGCTGAAAGGCCGCATCCCGCCGGAGCTACAGGACGCCTTAAAGTGAACTTGAGAGATCGCATCGACTTCGTGCTGGTGGAGACCAGCGAAGGGGGCAACGTCGGATCGGCGGCCCGGGCACTGGCCAATACGGGCTTTTCAAGCCTAAGCCTGGTCCGCCCTGCATACGATCATCCAGCATCCGCCTTGGCCCATGCCGTCCATGCAGACGGCATGGTGCGCGAAGCCAGGGTTTTCGACACCCTGCAAGAAGCCGTAGCTGAAGTCGGCTGGGTGGTCGGTATTTCGGCCCGGGCTCGAACCCACGCGGACCGCAAGCCCCCTTTGGGGCCAGCCGAATTGATAGCCGGTCTTGATGCTTTGCCGAAAGACACACGAGTGGCCCTGGTCTTCGGCACTGAGCGCACGGGCTTAAGCAACGCCCAACTCGGCATCTGCCAGGATTTGTTGCGCCTGCCCACCTGGCCCGACTACCCCAGTTTGAATCTGGCAGCGGCCGTCTTGGTGGTCGCCTGGGAAATTCACCGCCACGAACTGGGCTTTTCATCCACCACGCCGGCTAACCCCGATCTGGAGCAAGCCCGTGCTGCCCGCAAGCCCTTGGCGGTCGGCGCCATCGAAGGCCTGCTGTCCCACGCCCAGCGAACCTTAGAGATCATCGGCTATTTAAATCCCCAAAATCCGCGAATCGTCTTAGACGATCTCCGCAAGGTCTTCTCCCGAGCAGGCCTGGACGACCGAGAACTCTCCATGTTCAGAGGCATCTTTCACAAGATGGACGGATGGATAGCCCACCACGGCGGCCCCTCCAGCCCCAACCAGCCCCGCGGCCAGGCACAAAAAACAGACAAAAAGAAGACGTAAGGATTTCTGAGTTCTAGGACTTGAGTCGGAGGACGTTGTAGATGGCGATGGGGTCTTTTTTGCCTTTGACTCGTACCGGTTCCATTTTTTGTACTTCGATTCGATCTTGGATGGGTTTGTAGGTGCGTTCGGTGATGATGATTTCTTGGCCTCGGGCTACGCCTTCTAATCGTGCCCCCAAGTTTACGTGATCGCCGATGACCGTGTAGGAAGATTTGCGTTGGTCGCCGATGTTGCCCACGAACATTTCGCCGGTGTTGATGCCGATGCCGAGGTGTATCGGTTCCAGTCCTCGCTTGGCCCATACCTTGAGGAGTTCTTCGTGGGCGGCCCGCATGTCCACCGCTGCTTGCACGGCTTGCCAGGCGTGTTCGGGTTGCTCGACGGGTGCGCCCCAGAAGGCCATGACGCAATCACCGATGAATTTGTCCAAGGTGCCTCGATGGGCCAAGACCACCTCGGTCATGGCGCTTAGGTGCTCGTTGAGCATGCGCACGATGATGTCGGTGTCCAGCCGCTCCGAGGCCGAGGTGAAGCCCCTGAGGTCGGAGAAGAGAACGGTCAGGTCGCGGCGTTGGCCTTCCATGAAGTCGCTGCCCGTCTTGAGCATTTCCTCGACCACTTCACGGCTGACGTATCGATTGAATACGCTTTTGATCTGTTGTCGCCGCCGATCTTCAAAGATGGCCGTGTCGATCTGTGAAGCCATTGCCGATAAGAGCTTGCGTTCGCGGGCCGAGAAGGGTCTACCCACCTCGGCCCGGATGACCACGAAGGCACCGATGATCGATTCTTCTAAGATGAGCGGCATGCAGAGCGCCGAGCCCACCTCGGGATGAATGTTTTGGGCCGAGGCCATTCCCTTTAGCATGAAGGCACGGAAGGCTAGATCCCGCAGGGCCTTCAGGCCGTCTTGGGAGGTGAATTGATCACAGTCCCGATCGCTTGGGAAACGGATGTCCACAAGGCCGCTTGCTTCCTCGAACAGGACCATGGCCGAGCTGTCGGCACTGATGAAGCGGAGAATTTCCTGGGCGGCCCGATCGATCATTTCGTCAAAGGGAAGCTGCAAATCGCGAAGATGGTCCAGCTTGTAGATGGCCTCCAGTTCGACATTTTTGGCTTTGAGCTCGTCAAAAGCCAAGGCGTGCTCCAATGCGGAGTCGATGACAGCCACGGCAAACGCCACCAACTTCAGGGTGGCTGCGTCCGACGCCTCGAAGGACCGCAGGGCCAATAGACCCAGGTCCTTGTCCCGGGGAATGAGGGGGTGAAAGAGCATGGTGTCCGAGGAAACCCCCGCCCAGCCATCCCGATCGCCTTGTTCCAGGGCGCGCTGCACTTCGTCGGTCATGGGCCGATTTTCGCTGGGGTTCCGCAGGTCGCCGCTCTCGGCGTCCCGATACAATAGGTGGACCTCGACAAAGCCCAGTTTTGTTTCCAGCAGCTCGGCCATGCGCCGGCCCATGGCGTCCAGGTCCAGGGTTTCGTCCCGGATTTGATCGAGCAAGTTAAACAGCTCCATACCGGTCGGTCTGGATTCCATGTCGCCCATGGGGTGACTCCCTTGCTGGGGGTTTAGGTCACAGGATCATCAGGGCCATGCCGTAGTAAATGGCCAGGCACATCACGTCGTTCGCCGTGGTTACCAGGGGACCGGCTGCAATGGCCGGGTCCACTTTGATTACTCGGAAGAAGAAGGGTACTAAGACGCCCGTGAGGGCCGAGGCCGTGATGGCCAGGGTCATCGACAGGCCAACGACGAAAGCCAGCTTGGGATCGCCATGCCAAAGCTGGGCCGTAGCACCTAAGACGGCACCTAAGACCACGCCCATCATGCTGCCGATGGCAAGCTCACGAGTCAAGTAGCGGCCCAGGTTGTTGTAGTCGATGTGGCCGGTGGCGAAGCCCCGGATCACGATGGTGGAAGACTGAGAACCGATGTTGCCCCCCATGGCCGCGATGACGGGCACGAAGGTCAGAAGCGTCAGCAGGGTGGGGAAGGTGACCTTGAATTGCCAGAGCAAAACGCCCGAGACCAGGCCTCCGCCCACGGTGGCCAATAGCCAGGGCAGGCGCACCGATGCGATTTTGAAGACGCGATTGGTGTAGACCAGTTCGGGTTCCTCCGCGCCGGCCATGCGCAGCATGTCCTCGGCGGCCTCTTCTTCCAAAACGTCGACGATGTCGTCGTGCAGGATGCGACCCAAGAGCGCGCCCTCGGCGTTGACGACGGCGACGGACACGAGATCGTAGCGTTTGACCATGCGCGCTACTTCTTCCTGGTCATCGTCGGGGTGCACCACATAGAGATCCCGGTCAGCCAGGTCGCCAACCAGGGTTTCCGGTTTGGCCAAGATGAGCCGATCCAGGCCCAGGGTGCCTGTCAGCTTGCCCCCCTCATCGATGACGTAGACTTGGTGAAACTCCTCCACGTCCTCGGATACGGATCGGGCGATTTCGACCGCCCTTTCCACAGTGGCCGTCTCGGGTACGGCTACCAACTCCACCTGCATCAGGCCGCCGGCCGTGTCTTCTTCGTACTTGAGCAGGGCTTCGACGTCTTGCCGGTCTTCGTCCGGGATGCCTTCCAGGACTGCCTTGGCCATGTCATCCGGCAGGTCGGCGATGACGTCCGCTGCATCGTCGGAGGCCATCTCTTCGAAGACGTCCACGAGTTGGTCAGGCTTGAGCAACTCAGCGAGATCGTCGCGCAGATGGTCGTGCAGTTCCTCCATCAAATCGGAGATTTCGGCCGTGTCCAGGAACTGCACCACCCGGGGCCAGTAGTCCCGATCCAGGGTGTCGAAGAGGATGGCCAGGTCCGCCGGGTGCAGCAGGGTCAAAAATCGCCGGATGGCACCTTCATCGCCGCTTTCGACCAGGGCTTCTAAGTCGTCGGCTTCTGGTGTTTTGTCTTTGCTGTATTCCATGCTGGACGCAAGGTATCTCAAGGTCAAGAATAGGTCAATCGCATCAAGCGCATCTAAGCAAGAGAAAACAAAGAGGTCTTGGGAGCTTGACGCTGGGAGGGGGGCTTTCTATTGTGGGCGAGTCTATTTTTGGAAAATTCGATTTTCGAGGAGTGAGCATGGCCGACATGATGTACCCAATTCCCTTCGCCCAGATGATGCACTGGATCGACACCGAACTGGCTCAACGAAGGTCCATCTTCGGCTTGCCGGAAGAGTTGTTTTTTCGTCCCGATTCGTCTGATCCCTTTCGCATGGAGCAAGCGGGCGCGGCTTTGGATACGCCTTTGGGCGTGGCCGCCGGGCCCCAAACACAGCTGGCTCAGAATATCATCACCGCCTGGCTGGCCGGTGCCCGTTTTCTCGAGCTGAAGACCGTGCAGGTTTTGGACGAGCTGGAGGTCACCAAGCCCTGCATCGATATCGAAGACGAGGGCTACAATTGTGAATGGTCACAGGAGCTGAAGCTTGAGCAGAGCTTGGCTGAGTATCTCAAGGCCTGGATCGCCATTCACGCCTTGCAGCAAAGGTTGGGTCTGGGCGAGAGTCCAGGCTTCGTATTCAACATGAGCGTGGGTTACAACCTGGAGGGCATTCAGGGCGATCGGGTCCAAAAGTTCCTGCAAGGGATGGCCGATGCCACAGAGGCACAAAAGTTGATGATGGAACAAGCCGCAGACAGGCTGCCCGATGGCCTGGATTTGCCCAATCAGCTTTCGAACAGCATTACGCTTTCAACCATGCACGGCTGTCCTCCTGATGAGATTGAGCGCATCGGGAAATTCTTGATCGAAGAATTGGGCTTGCACACATCCATCAAACTCAATCCGACTCTCTTGGGGCCCGATTTGTTGCGCGGCATCCTCAACGACGAGCTGGGCTTTTCTTCGGTTGTGCCGGATGCTGCTTTTGAGCACGATCCCAGTTATGAAGAGGCCGTATCCATGGTTCGCACGCTTAAGGCCGCGGCTGAGGCCAAGGGCGTCTTTTTTGGCCTGAAGCTGACCAATACCTTGGAGACACTCAACATTCGCTATGTCCTGCCGGAAAAAGAGGCCATGCACTACATGTCGGGCCGAGCTCTGCACCCGCTATCGGTGCAACTTGCGCATAAGCTCTCGGAAGAGTTTGAAGGCAGCTTGCCCATCTCGCTGTCGGGTGGTGCGGATGTTTTCAATGTGACCTCACTATTGGCAGGTGGCCTGCGGCCCGTGACCGTTTGTTCGGATTTACTGCGCCCCGGCGGGTACGGTCGATTACCCCAGTACATCGAAGAGATTCGCAAAGAAATGACGCAGGCACAGGCCCCGGGTCTGGATGCCTTGGCACTGAGTCGGGCTTTGACTTCGGCGCCAAAGTCCGTGGCGTCCAAGCTACAGGGCCTTTCAGGCGAGGCGCGACAGGTGGTTGAATCCGGTGACCTGGAGGCCGCCTTGGCCAAGGGTGTGGAGCTTGATGCCTTGTTGCGCGCTTGTCAGCGGGTCAACCTGGCCAATTACGCAGAGGCGGTACGCAAAGATTCGCGCTATCACAAGCCCAGACGCAGCCTGTCCACCAAAACCGAGCGCCCCCTGGGGCGCTTCGACTGTATCCACGCTCCGTGCACCGAGGGCTGTCCAGCCAACCAGAATGTGCCCGACTACATGCACCTGGTGTCCGAGGGTAAATACACGGAGGCCCTGGGCGTGGTGCTCAAGACCAATCCCTTGCCGGCCACCACGGGTGCGGTTTGTGACCACCCTTGCATGACCAAGTGTGTGCGAAATCTCTACGACGCGCCATTGGCCATCCGGGAGATAAAACGTTTCATCACCGAGCAGGTCAAAGAAGGCGGGTTGCCTAAAGCGGCAGCCTCCTTGGGCAAGTCGGCGGCCGTGGTGGGGGCCGGCCCGGCGGGATTGGCGGCCTCCTATTATCTGGCCCTGGGCGGTTTTGCCGTGACTCTCTTCGATGCCCGGGAGGGTCCGGGAGGCGTGCCGGCCCAAATGATCCCATCCTATCGCTTGCCCGATGCTTCCCTCGCCGAAGACATCGCCAGGATTCGCAAGCTGGGTGTCGAGACCCGATTCGGGGTTCGTATTGGCGAGGAACTTTCTTTTGCCGACCTGCAGGAAAAACATGACTACGTTTTTGTGGGCATTGGTGCCCACAGGTCCATCCCTTTGAAGATTGAGAATGAAGACGCCCCCGGTGTCCATGACTGCCTGGTTCTCCTGAGCCAGGTGCGCTCGGGTGGCCAAGTGGACCTGGGCAAGCGGGCCCTCGTTGTCGGGGGTGGCAACTCGGCCATGGATGCGGCGCGAACAGCCCGACGCCTGGTGGGGGCTGACGGTGAGGTGATCGTGGTTTACCGGCGAACCGTGGCCCAGATGCCCGCCGACGATGAAGAGATCGAGGCCTTGTTGCGTGAGGGTGTGCAAGTACAGGAGCTTTTGGCTCCAACGGCGGTGCGCTTAGACGCAGAGGGCAGGTTCCGCGCCTTGGCCTGCCAGAAGATGCGTCTGGGCGAGGCGGATCGGAGCGGTCGACCCAAGCCGGTGCCCATCGAAGGCTCAACCTTCGACCTGGAGGCCGACAGCCTCATCGTGGCCATCGGACAGAAGCCTGACGTGGCCATGTGGAAGGAGGCGGGCCTCGCTGTGAGCAAATGGGACAGCCTGCAAGTGGATGAAGCCACGGGCCAAACCAACCTCGAGCGGGTTTTTGCTGGCGGCGACGCGGTGCGCGGCGGAGCCACCATCATCAAAGCCGAGGCCGATGCACGCCTGGCCGCGGTTGAGATCTTGCAGCGAGAAGGCCGGCAGCTATTCGGGGAGCAAAAGTTGACTAAGCCCGAGAGTCACAGGCAACGCTTGCTGAAAAAATCTCGACGGGTTTACCCGGAAGCCATCCCCGAGTTGCCCGACAACGCTCGCATGAATTTCGAGCGTGTGGTTTTGAGTTTGGGCGAAGAGCAGGCTCGCAAGGAGGCGTCACGCTGTTTGGATTGTGATGACTATTGCTCGCTCTGTGTCACGGTCTGCCCGAACCGGGCCAACTGGGAATTGTCCTGTGAGCCCTTCTCTGCTTCCTTGCCGGCCCTGCGCCTTGAGTCAGGCGATTGGAAGGCCAAAGAGACCCAGGTTTTCTCCGTGGACCAGGATGTGCAGATCGTGAATCTGGCGGACTTTTGTAACGAGTGTGGCAATTGCGCTACTTTTTGTCCCACAGCAGGCGCGCCCTATCGAGACAAAGTGCGTTTGTGTTTTTCGGATGCGAGCTTTGCCGCTGAAGAACAAGGCTGGCGTATTCGTTTGACGGAAAAGGGCTGGACCATGCAGGCCAAGGCTGAAGACGGCCTGCATGAGTTGTGCTTTGACGGCGGCAAGTTGAACTACGACAGCCCCAAGCTCAAGGCTGAGCTGGATTCGGGTGATTTCAGCATCATCAAGATAAAGAAGGGCCCCAAGGCCACGGATGGCGATGAGATGGACTTGGTCTTAGCCGCGAGCATGTTCGTCTTGGGTCGGGCTCTGGCGAGGGACTCGAACTGTCTGCCGATTTGATCTGCCAGCCTAGCGTTGCCAGAATACTTCCATGCCGCGGAAGGCCGGCGAGATGTCGTCTTCCGTGGTCAAGGTGACCTCCACTTGCAGCCAGCGGTTGTTCGGCACCTGTCCGGCAATATGGGCTACCCAAGGCCCGTTGGGTATGGCCACGTCTGAATCGTAGTAGTTTGTGTAGGTGGAAGAGACCAGGGCACCCTCGCTGGCGGCTGAGCGCACCCGAATGCGAATCCGATCGTCGGTACCCACCCAGCCGGTCCAGACCACCGCGTCCCAGATGGCGTCGGCGTAGCCCGAGTCGTAGTCCGCCACCCAAGTGCCTTGCCGCAGGGTGAAGGTGCGCAGCTGGTAGCCGGTCATGTCTGAATAGGTATAGGGCGTGAAAACCGAGATATTGGCCAGCACCTCGCCGGTGTTGGGATCCAGCTTGGTGGCGTGGTGAGAGCCATAGCTGATGGCCCAGATGTTGTCGTCGAAATCGATGGCCATGCCCAAAGGTCCCGTGGGGCTGACACCCAGCCCGCTTAGACCGTACTGGGCCGTGTGGACGCCCGAGGCGTTGAATTTGCTCACCACGTTTTTGTCCCATTCGGCCACCCAGATGCTGCCGGTCTGATCGATGGCCACGCCTCGGGTGCGGCCACCCGCGGTGTTGCCCACGGATCGACCATGGCAGACCAGGGTGTCGCTGCCCAAATCCACGCTGAGCAGGCCGCAGGCGCAAGAGCCATTCCAGCAGCCGTACCAGGGTACGCCGTTGGCGTCGATTGCCATGCCGTAGGTTTGATAGCTGCTGGGCACGGTGCGCACGATGTTGCCGTTGACCGTATTGATGGCCCGGATAGGGCCGGAGCCCAGAGTGGCGATCCACAGGATGCCGTTGCCGTCCACCGCTGCTCCATAGGCGTGGCTGCTTTGTCCGTCCGTGTTCATGGGAACGGTCTGTAAGTGCTTGCAGAGCGGCACACCGTCGGCCGTGCCCTCGGTCTCGCTGCCTGAGTACTGATACATGGTGGCCTTGTCCCAGGAGCCGAGCCAGGCATTGTTGTCCCCGTCCACGGTCAAGGCCCGGACGGCCACCGAAGAGATGCCCGTTACGTCGGCCCGGCAGATGAGTTCACCATCGGCGTTCAAGTGCGTGCCGTTGCCGTGGCGCGGGTCGCTGGGATCGCAGCTTCCCAGGGGGGTCGCACAGCCACGGTGGCCAACCCAGACCGTGTTGTCCGCGGCCACTGCCGTGCGCGAGGGGTCCCAACCCCAACTGGAGTAAACGCCAATGAGCTCGGCCGTGCGCGTGTCGAATTTTTGAACAGTGTGGCAGGTCTCGCCGCTGTAGCAGGCCGGGTTGCTCACACAGTCGCTGGCTGCGTTGCATGCCACGCCCGTGCCCGCGATCCAGATGAAGTGGGGGTTGATGGTCTCCGAATCCAGCCGAAGTTCGTCCGGGTTTTGGGAGTTGCTCACGCCGTCTGAGCTGCCATCCGCCCAGGACCCTTCGCAGTCGGCGCAGCCGGGACCACCCCATCCTTGGTCGTAGCAAGAGTCGCCGCAGGTGCCGCAGGCGTTCAGGAGACCTTCATCCGTGAGTCCGTCGCAGTCGTTGTCCACACCGTCACAGGCTGTCTCGCTGCAGACCAGGGCAGCGGGGTCGCAAGCGGTGTCGGCCACGCAGTCTTCGTCGCTTGCGCAAGTGATGCAATGGCCGCAGTAGTTGCGCAGGCCTTCGTCGGTGAAGCCGTCGCAGTCGTTGTCCACGCCATCGCAGATCTCGGTGCCGTCGCAGTAACCGCAGGAATTGGCACCGATGGCCCACTGTTCGTCTATTTCGTCATCGCAGTCATTGTCGATGCCGTCGCAGATTTCCGGATCGGGGAGCACGTCGCCTGTGCACTGGCTCCAGAACTCGCCGTCGCAGACCTGGATACCCCAGATGCATTGGCCCACGCCCTGGGTGCCGGCCGGCCCTCTGTAGCAGTCCCTGGTGTCGCTGGCGCCGCATCCGCCGCAGCCCTCATCCACCGCGCCGTCGCAGTCGTTGTCCAGTCCATCGCCGCAGACTTCGGTCGGGACTGGACCGCAGCCGCCACAGGCGTTGCTCACGCCTTCGTCCACGATGCCGTTGCAGTTGTCGTCGAGGGTGTTACAGACCTCGTCTGCGCCCGGATAAATGTTGCGATCTCCGTCGTTGCAGTCCGCGGGCGGAGAAACCCCGTCACCATCGTCGTCCAAACAGCCTTCATCGGTGAAGCCGTCACAATCGTCGTCGATGCCGTTGGGCCCGGTGATGCACTCGGTGCCGGGCAGGACCTCGCCCACGCAGGTGGTCCAGGAGTAGGATCCGTCTCCCTGTTCTACGCAATCGTGGATGCCGCCACGGCAGACGCCAAAGCCCAGGGTGCTGGGCGGTCCGGAATAACAGGGTTGGTCCGTGGGTGGGCGGCAGATGCATTCGTTAGCGGTGCACAGGCATTGTGGGTCACAATCACAGTTTTCATCCACCGAACCGTCGCAGTTGTCGTCGATGCCGTTGGCGCAGATTTCCACAAGTTGGTCGTTGGCGGGGCTGCAGTCTCCACATCGGTTGGTCAGATTCTCGTCCACCTCGCCGTCACAGTCGTCGTCGATGCCGTTGCAGCTGATTTCTTCCGTCTCGTGGGGCAATTGCTCGCCAAGACAGGGACCGAAGGTCCGGTCAGTTTGACAGGTGGCAACGCCCGGGTGGCATGGGGCATGGCCGTCAGTGCCTAATGGACCGGCATAGCAGGCGATGCGATCACCCGGGATGCAACCGCAGTCCGCTTCGTCGGTGGTTCCGTCGCAGTCGTTGTCCTTGCCGTCATCACAAATCTCGTTGGCGTTGGGGTGAATGGTGCGATCGTGGTCATCGCAGTCTGGGCCCGGGACGCAGAAGTCTCCGTATCCGTCGTTGTCTTCGTCGACGCAATGGTCGCCACCCGCGTCGGCGTCGCCTCCGTCGGTTTGCTGCGGTTCGGGCTGACAATAGCCGCTTTGGCAGGTTTCACCCTTGGGACAGGCTTCATCGGAAGAGCAGGGCATCAGGCAGGCACCCGACACACAGAGTTCCTCATCCGCACAGTCCGAGTCTCCGTCGCATTCCTGACGGCAAACACCGTGATGGCAGAGTTGACCGTCTGAGCAGTCCTCGTCCACCGAACACAGCACCGGACCGGCCACATCGTCGGTACAAGCCGGGAAGATCACCCAAGCCGTAAGAATAATGGCCAAGCTACAAATCATCATATGGCGTTCGTTTCTTAACATGACGCCCTTCCTCTCTTCGTCGGGAGAGACAAAAAGTATTCAGATTTCAATTTGATTATAGCATTCCATGGAGTATCTGTCGCTAGTTCCGTGGGTTCGAAAATCGCAAGTGCCTGAAAACGCGAAAAAAGACCGCAAGCCATTGATATATTAAAAGAAAGACCCCCTTGACAGAATTGAGTCAAACGCCCACAATGGGTCCCTATGAGCACATTTAGCCACTTGCATTTGCATACTCAGTACAGTCTTTTGGACGGTGCCATCCGACTGGACCGTCTCTTCCCGCGCCTGGCGGAATTGAACATGAAGACCGTGGCCATCACGGACCATGGCAACATGTTCGGCGCGATCGATTTTTACCAACGGGCCAAGAAGGCCGGCGTCAAGCCCATTTTCGGCTGCGAGACCTATGTGGCCGGTTCGAAAGGGCGCAAGGATCGTACGATCCGGGAGAGTTATCATCTAATTTTGCTGGCCAAGAACATGGTGGGTTATCAGAACTTGATGAAGCTCATCTCCAAAGCTTGGCTGGAGGGTTTTTATTATAACGCCAGGGTAGACAAGGAATTGCTGGCTGAACACGCGGAGGGCCTTTACGCACTCTCCGCCTGTTTGAGCGGCGAGCCGTCCTTTTTTGCTAAGCAGGGCGAGCTGGACAAGGCCCGGCAAGCAGCAAGGGACTACAAGGCCATCTTCGCCCCTGGGCACTACTTTCTTGAATTGCAGCACAACGGTTTGGAGATCCAGGAAGAGGTCAACGCCCATTTGATTCAGATAGCCCGCGACGAAGACATCGGGCTGGTGGCCACCAACGACTGCCATTACCTGTACAAGGGCGATGCCTATGCCCACGAAGTGCTGATGTGCATCTCGACAGGCAAGACCTTGGATGATCCCAAGCGTATGCGTCATGACACGGATGAACTCTATCTGCGCTCGGCCGAGGAGATGGAGTCCCTGTTCGCCGATACCCCCGAGGCTCTTGAAAACGTGGCGCGCATTGCCGCTGACTGCAATGTCGAGCTGGAATTGGGCAAGAATTTTCTGCCACAGTATGAAGTGCCGGAAGGTTTTGACCTGGACAGCTTCCTGACGGATCGGGCCAAGGCAGGCCTTCAGAAGCACTTGGAGCATGCCGTCGCCGAGAGTGAATGGCCTCGATACCACGAGCGTTTGGATTACGAAATTTCAGTCATTCGAGAGATGGGTTTTTCGGGGTACTTCCTTATCGTTTGGGACTTCATTCGCTACGCCAAGGAACAGAAAATTCCGGTGGGGCCGGGCCGGGGTTCCGGCGCGGGCTCGCTGGTGGCATGGTCTTTGGGTATCACGGATCTGGACCCCTTGCCCTACGATCTTATCTTCGAGCGCTTCTTGAACCCCGAGCGCGTGTCCATGCCTGACTTCGATATCGATTTTTGCCAGGAAAGGCGCGGCGAGGTCATTCGCTACGTGTCGGAGAAGTACGGGCGGGATCGGGTGGGGCAGATTATCACTTTTGGCCAGCTCAAACCAAGATCAGCCATCAAGGACGTTGGGAGAGTTCTGGGCCTGTCTTTTGGAGAAACGGATCGTATTTCCAAGCTGGTGCCCCTTGGTCCCAAGGTGACTTTGGACAGCGCACTCAAGGAAGAGCCCAGGCTGACCGAGATCCAGAACGAGAACGATACCTACCGCAAGGTGATCGAGGTGGCCCGCGCCGTAGAGGGGCTCAATCGCAATGTGGGCACGCACGCCGCCGGCGTGGTCATCGCCCAGAAGCATCTCTGGGAGCATGTGCCCGTCATCAAGGGCGATGATGGTGTGCTCATCACACAGTTCGCCAAGGACGAGGTGGAGGCGGCAGGTTTGGTCAAGTTCGACTTTTTGGGCTTGAAGACTCTGACCGTCATCGACCACGCTTTGCGTCTCATCCGCAAGAGCGGCGGCGACCTGGAATTGCAAGGCCTGCCCTTAGACGATCCCGATGTTTACAAGCTTTTGACCTCGGGCGAGACAGACGGCGTTTTTCAGGTGGAGAGCTCGGGCTTCAAAGAGCTGATGAAGAAGCTGAAGCCCGACTGCTTTGAGGACATCATCGCCGCGGTGGCCCTTTACCGGCCAGGCCCCCTTGGTGCCGGTATGGTCGACGATTACATTGATCGCAAGCATGGACGCTCGGCCATCACTTATGTGCATCCGATCCTCGAGCCCATTCTCAACGGCACATACGGTGTCATCATTTACCAGGAACAGGTGATGCGTATCGCGGTCGATCTTTGCGGCTTCACCATGGGAGAGGCCGACACCCTGCGCAAGGCCATGGGCAAGAAGAAAGCCGACCTTTTGGCCAAACTCGGGACTCAGTTCATCGAAGGCGGCGTAAAAAGGAGCGGCCTGGCCAAGCACTTGCTTCAAGACCTCTTCAAGAAGATCGAAAAATTCGCCGAGTATGCCTTTAATAAGTCCCATTCGGCGGCCTATGCGATCATCAGTTACCAGACCGCTTACTTGAAGGCCCACCACCCGAGAGAGTTCATGGCCGCGCTCTTGTCCAGTGAGATGAACGACACGGACAAGCTCATGCGCCACATCGCCAAGGTGCGTGAGATGGGCGTGAAGGTCCTGCCGCCGGATGTGAACCGATCGGAAAAGAAGTTTTCGGTCTACGAGGGAAGAATTCTCTTTGGCTTGGGCGCGGTCAAGGGCGTGGGGGACTCGGCCATTGAGTTGATCGAAAAGGCCCGAATCGATGATGGCCCATTCTGTTCGCTCTATGATTTTTGCACACGTCTGGACGTCAGCAAGGTCAACAAGCGTCTGACCGAGGCATTAATTAAAGCTGGGGGCATGGATGACTTCGGCCCTAGCCGGGCCGCCCAGAGTCAGGCCATCGACAAGGCCTTCGACTGGGCCAGCGTACGCCAGAAGGATCGGGCCAGCGGTCAACGCAGCCTCCTGGACCTCGTGGCCAAGGAATGCGACACCAAGATGGACGAGGCACCCCCGGTGCCCAACTGTGTCGAGTGGCCTGAGCGGCAGCGCCTCAAATACGAAAAGGAAGCCTTGGGTTTCTACATCAGCGGCCACCCCTTAGACCGTTACGCTCGCATCATCGCCCGAATGTCGGGGCGCACCACGGCCAACTTGGGCGACGTGCCCCGTGGGCCGGGTCGGCCACCGGAGGTGCAGCTCGCGGCCATGGTGGCCAGCTTGCGTGAGCGGCCCCTGAAAAACGGCACGGGGCGCATGGCCATCATGGAGCTTGAGGATCTTCACGGCACCTGCGAGGCGGTGGTTTTTTCCAAGGAGTTTGCCGATGTCGAATCGCTCATCAAGTCCGATGAGCCTCTGCTCTTCACCGGCACGGTCAAGATGGAAGGGGACGAGAGCCCCACGGCCAAGATGCAGGTGCGCGCGGTCTGTTCTTTAAAGGACGCCTCGGAAAAGGCCACCAAGCAGGTTCACATTCGCGTACCGGCAGGCGACCTGACGACGGATCGACTCAAGGACTTGAAGGACATCGTTTGTCGCCACAAAGGCAAGTGCGCCGCCTACCTGCATATCTGCATGGACGAAGACGCCGCCGAAACCATCTTAAAACTGCGAGAGCCGGTGGTCAGCTCGGAAGCCATGGAACACGAAGTCGACAGCCTCTTTTCCACAAAAGTCACGGATTTCTCCTAGACCCGGCTTGGGGGACGTTGTTGCGTTATTCTCATTGTTGTTAGGGTGAGGAGGGTTGGATGAGGCGATTGTGCGCTTTGGCGATGGTGCTCACTTTTGTGGGAGCGATGTTGCATGCCGGGGGACGGCTGCCGACTGAAAAGGAATGGGAGGCCGAGGCCTCGAATAATGGCAGTCGGAAATACCCCTGGGGCGACGAGAAGGTGAGTTGCGAACGCGCGGTGATGAGAGAAGAAGGGGTGGATGGCTGTGGTCGTGATTTGACCTGGCCGGTGTGCTCCAAAACATTAGGCAATAGCGTGAGCGGGCTTTGCGATATGAGCGGGCCGTGAAGTAGGCAATTGGGGTCGGACCCCATTCGGTTTCAGTCGTCGACTATGCAGGCCTCGGGCATCAGCAGGGATTCGTCGGGATCGGTTTCGCAGCCGGCCGAGTCCAGGGCCAAGCTGCAGGTTTCGAAAAATTCCTCGGGGGCTTGGTCGGCCTGAGGACAGACCAGGCCCACGTACCAGCCCAGACAGTCGTCGCGGTTGTCGAACTCGATGAGGAAGCCCTGCCCCGCAGTCAAGGCACAGCTCTCGTCCGAGGTGCAGTCGCAGGCCGCATCGCAAAGTTGGGTCATGGTCGCCTGACAGAGATCTTCCGAGTTGTCCGAGCCGCAGGCTGTCATGACCAAGGCCAACAGCAGTCCGAGGAATAGGGTTTTCATTTTTCTTCCGCCCTTTTTTAATGCCGACGCCGGAAGAGAACGGCCAGGCCGAGGAGGAGCAGGGCGAGGGAGCCGGTTGAGCCGGTCGAACCGGAGGCGCAGCCACAGCCGTCGTCGCCGCCACCGCCGCCGTTGCAGTCCAGATCGTCGTTGTCGATGAAACCGTCGCAGTCGTTGTCCAGGCCGTCGTTGCAGCTTTCTTCTGCTTGTTCGGGTTTGGGCAGGCGCACGCATTGCTGGTAGACGCCTTCGACACAGACCGACACGATGTTAACGCATTCGCCCACGCCGCAGGTGTACTGACCCATGTCTTCATCCACGTCACCGTCGCAGTCGTCGTCGACGCCATTGCATACTTCAGGCTTGTTCGTGGAGGGGTCCTCGTCGCAACGCAGGCCGTTGCCTGCATCGTTGCAGATCAAAACACCGTTTTCGCAGATATCGTCGTCCACGCCGTCGCAGAGTTCACCCAGGGTGGGCCAGTTTTCGTCGATTTCGCCGTCGCAGTCGTCGTCTTCGCCGTTGCAGGATTCAGTGCGCTGGGCAGACTCATCGCAGAGCAACTCGGTGCCGTCGCCGGAGCAAACCCAGGTGCCAAGCAGGCAGAGATCGGCGTCCGAACCGTCGCAGGCCAATCCCTTTTCAGGGAAGTCGTCGTCGGTCAGTCCGTCGCAGTCGTTGTCCACATCGTCGCAAAGCTCGGTGGCACCGGGATGAACCAGGGGATCGGCATCGTCGCAATCGTCGCCGCCGCAGGCCATGTCGGCGTGGTCGTCGCCGTCTGCGTCAGAGCAGGTGGATGAACACACCGGGACGCCTTCTTCCAGGATGCATACGGCGAATTCGCCGCAATCGGTTGAGCAGTCTCCGCAGTAACTGTTGGTGGTCAAGGAGTTACAGGACCCGTCGCTGTCGCAATCTTCAAATAGATCGTCGCAGTCCAAGGTGCACGCATAGCCGCCTTGCCCATCGGATTCGCAGAAAGAAGCGGAGGCGTTGGCGATGGCGGTGCAGTCGTTGCCGCAGGCGCCACATTGAGTGTCCAAGCTCAAGTCGGCGTCTTCATCATCGGTGCCGTCGCAGTTTTCATCTTCAGCATCACAGTCGTCGTCGGTGACCTCCGGCAAGACCTCCTCGGCGGTCTGAGTCCAGACGCCGACCAGGCATTCGAAGACCTCAGGTGTACAGAGGCCCACGCCCTCGGTGCCACTCGGTCCTGAGTAAAATTCACGGGGACTGGGGGTGCCGGAGCAGAGATTGATGTCGTCTTGATCCCTGGGCAGGATCTGGTAGCTGCCCAGGTATTCAGCGCCCACGCCGATCAGGTCAGAGGGCCACAGGGGCTCTGTCGATTCATCGACATTGGTGCTCGAGTCGATTCGAAGCAGCGAGACGGTGGTCTCGCCATCGTCCGTGATGTCGATGCTTGCCGCCATGCCTGAAGTCGGCCAAGGGTCGGCACCGCTGGCTGGTTGGATATCGCGGATGCGCACAAGCCAACTCTCGTAGTGTTCAGCATCCGTCAGGAAGTCGGCCAAGGAAACGGTTTCCGGCGTGATTTGCAAGGAGCCCATCGAGCCACCTTTGGGCCCTGCTATTTGATCCTTGCCGTTGTGCTGGATGATGAGGCCAGAGACCTGCAGCAAATCATCTCGGCTCAGGTCCGGGGCAAGGAGTTGGGCTTCGTCCCAGATGTCGATGCCGGCGGTGGCGTCCTGGATGACGATTTCCCGGCCGTCGAAGTCCGCCACCGAACTCACGCCCCCGGCCACGGTGAAAAACACGTCGGAGGGCAGATCCGGGCTGCCGTCGACATCGCCGTCTGTACGCACAAAGGCGATTTCCGAAATGCCGGGAAGGAAGCGGGCCGTGATGTTGAGGCTGATCTCGCCGGTGCTTTGACCTTCCAGCGAATCAGTTCGCAAGGTGACGATGGTTTCAATCGTTAGGTTGGCGATGCCGCGCAGGTGGACGATGCTTTCGTCATCGACATTCAGGCTGGCCGTGCCCTGGAATCCAGCCCCGTCGAAGCTGTAATTGGCCGCATCCTCAGCCGTGGCTTGAGTGATGGGTTCCGAGAAGCTGACGTCGATGCCGTTCAGATCAAAGTTGTGAATGTGGATGATTTGTGGGCCCGCGGAGTAAGTCCCTTCAACGGAATTGGGCTGCCCCGGGGTGCCGTGGATGGGCACCTGCTGGGCAGATCCATCCAGCACATAGCCGTTCATGGTCAGGCCGTCGTTATCCCCCCAGTTGCTGCTGATGTCGCCGGAAATCGCTGCGTTGCGTCGCTCCATGGTTTGCTTGGACGTGTTGTCGCCGGCAAACCACATGGCGGCCTCTGGGTTGGCTACGTCCACCAGGTCGTCCGTGCTGTTGCGCAGTTCAAGCAACTCGCCCGAATTGCTCAGGCCTAGGCCCACGATGGCGTCGGCTGTGATGTCCTCGATGGCGGTTTCGTCGCCCTCGATTATGAAGTAACCGCCAGCAGGAATGGTGCAGTTGGCTGAGGCGCAGACGGTGCCATCCAATGTGAAGGTTGTCGAGCCTTCGATGATTTTGGTGCCGGCGAGATCGATGGGAGCGCCCGTGGCGTTGAATAGCTCGATCCACTCATCCTGAAAGCTGTCGGACGAACCCATCCAGGCCACCTCGTTGATGACTACTTCTCCGGCGCTCATTTGGGCCAAGGCTACGGGACTGACGGAAAGGGTCAGGATCAAGATAGTAATGAAGCTGCGCATGGGGGAACTCCTTTATGCGGAAAGTGCGTCACAAGACTGCGAAGCCATTATCGAAATCGGATAGAAATATGTCAAGACAGGACGAGGCTTATTTTATTCCAAGGGCCTTCATCTTTTTATAGAGGTGAGAGCGTTCCAGGTTCAGTTGGCGGGCGGCGTTGGTTACATGGCCCTCGCAGTCCTTGAGGGCCTTTTCAATAAAGCCTCGCTCGGCTTCGGCGACCATGTCTCTCAGTTGTTTGTCTGGGCTGTAGATGGAGGGCCCGCCCCCGGCGATGGCGGGCCCCGCGCCGCCGGGCAAGAGCCAACGGCGCACGTCGGCGGCTGAGATTTCTTCCGCGGGCACCATGATCACCAGTCGCTCGATGCCGTTTTTCAGCTCGCGTACATTGCCCGGGTAGTCGTGTTCGGCCAGGGCCTTTAGGGCCTCCGAGGTCAGGATTTTGGTGTGCTTGTTGTTGTGTTGGCATGCCGCGATCAGAAAATGCGCCGCCAGCTCCGGGATGTCTTCTCGTCGCTGCCGCAAAGGCGGCAGGGAGATAGGCACCACGTTGAGGCGGTAGAAAAGGTCGCGACGGAATCGCTCGGCATCGATGGCGGCAGCGAGATCTTGATTGGTGGCGGCGATGACCCGGACGTCTACTTCGCGGGTTTCTCCCGAGCCCACCCGCTCGAATTCGCCTTCCTGCAGTACGCGCAAGAGCTTGGCCTGCATGGCCATGGGCATGTCGCCCACCTCGTCCAGAAACAGGCTGCCCGTATCGGCCAGCTCGAATTTGCCCTTACGGGATTGGTGGGCACCGGTGAAGGCACCTTTCTCGTGGCCGAAGAGCTCGCTTTCGATGAGCTCTTTGGGCACGGCGGCGCAGTTGAGCTTGACGAAGGGGCCGTCCCTGCGATCCGACTGTTCATGCACGGCCCGGGCCACCAGCTCTTTGCCCGTGCCGTTTTCGCCGGTGATCAGCACACGCCCCTGACTGGGCGCCACGAGCTGGATTTGCTCGGCGATGGTCTGCATGGCGCGGCTGCGGCCCAGCATGCGGCTGTGCATACCGGCCAAGGTTCTTAGGGTTTTGTTCTCATCCGCAAGTCGCCGCAAGGCCAGGGCGTTGGCCACCGTGACCAGGACTTTTTCCGAAGACAGGGGCTTTTCCAAGAAATCCTTGGCACCCAGCTGTACCGCTTTGACGGCGATTTCCACCGTGGCGTGACCGCTCATCATGATCACGGGTAGTTCGGGCTGCAAGTTGTGGATCTGGGCCAATACGTCCAGTCCGTCCAAATCCGGCAGCATCACGTCCAGCAAGACTAGATCCGGTCCTTGTCCGAGTTTTTCCAGGCCCAGTTTGCCCGAGCCCGCCACCTCGGTTTGATAGTTCTCGAGTTGCAGGGCGCGGGCTAAGGTTACCAGGATGTTCTGTTCATCGTCGATGATGAGCACCGTGGCCATATGCAGGAGCCTAGTCGAGCGACTGGTGCATGGCAATCGTTTTCAACCCGCCTATTTCCGTTGGGATTTTTGTTGACAAGAGCACAAGCACCGCGTTATGAGCGAGCGAAGTAGAAGGACATTTATTTTTCTCCCGGCACTCAAATCAGGTGGGTATTGGGAATGAATTCAAAGACCGCGCAACGTAGAAGCTGGCGTGGCAGGAGGGTGTAATCCATGAAGGCGCATCGTGGTCAGTTCAAGGGCTTGATCGTGTTGGCAGGCTTGCTCTTCGCAATGTCCATCTTGGCTAGCGGTTGCATGCCGGATTTCCCTTTGTGCCGCGACTCGGATGACTGCAAGGAAGAGGAGGGTACGACCTTGCTGGCTTGTTGCAACGGCCAGTGCCAAGAATGTTGCGCCGACGGCGACTGTTCCGAGGAGCGACCTCGCTGCAAGGAAAATCGTTGCGTTGAGTGTATCGAGAACAAGGACTGTTCCGAAGACAAGCCTTTCTGTGAGAGCGAACAGTGCGTCTATGAATGCGAGATCGACTCCGACTGCGTGCGTCGCGACAAGGCCGGCATGATCTGCAAAGAGCACAAGTGCCAGTGGGAATGCGAGACCGACGAGGACTGCAACGATCCCAACAAAGAGTGCACGGACCATCACTGCGTCATCAAGTGCAAGTGCCAGTCCGACGAGGACTGTCCCGAAGGCAAGATGTGTTCTGATTGCGAATGCATCGACAAGCCGGCATGCGAGCTGGAGACCATCCATTTCGATTTCAATCGCTACGACCTGCGATCCTCCGATCGGGACATCCTGGACAAGAATGCCGAATGCATGCAGTCTCGCTCGGACATCACGGTCACCATCGAAGGCCACTGTGATGAACGCGGCACCACCGAGTACAACATCAACCTGGGCGACAAGCGCGCCAAGGCAACTCGCAAGTATATGCAGAAGCTAGGCATTCCTCGCTCCCGCCTGAAGACCATCTCTTACGGCGAAGAGCAGCCGACTTGTTCCGATGGCACCGAGTCCTGCTGGTCGGACAATCGGCGGTCTGAGTTTAAGTATTGATTTGCTACGGTTTTTGATGAGCGACGGGTCCTCCATGTGAGGACCCGTTTTTTTTTGGCTCGACCGGCCGTCTGTGTCACTATGGTAGGTCGGAATTGGAAGGAGGCATGAGAGCATGACGCGCCTTCGCGTGGGATTGCTGTGCTTGATGTTGTTGCCGGGCTTGAGTGCTTGCTGGGTGCGCAAGGAGAGTGGTGAGCGCATGCAGGCCGACATCGTGTCCTTGCAGGCCCAACTTGAGGTCATCAAGAAGGCTCATCACAAGGAGAAAGCCGACTTGAAGGCCCGTTTGTTGGAGGCTGACAAGCAGATCGCCGAGTTGAGCCTGATCATCGGCAAGCATCGCAAGGCCTCGGGTCGTAACGCCGCTGATTTTGGCGTGGAGATCGAGCAACTCAAGGGACAGTTGATGCAGATGCGGGGCGATGTGGAGGTGAACCAGCACCGCCTGGGTATCATCGAAAATCGCCTTTCCATCATCCACAGCGATTTGGTCAGCCAGAAAGCCTCGGTGGTGCAGCGGGAAGAAGACCTGGCCAAGCATAGGGAAGAAGAGCTCAGGCGCAAGGCGGAAGAAGAGGCCTCAAAGGATCCTTTGGCGGCCATTAAGCGGCCCAAGAAGAAAGAGGCTTTCTACAAGCTGGCCCATGGTTTGCTCGAGTCGGGTCAGACCGAGGCTGCTCGTCGGCTTTTCGAGGAGTTCTTGGAAAAATGGCCCAAGGGCAGTTATTCGGACAACGCCATGTACTGGATTGCCGAAAGCCATTATGCCGAGAAGAAATTCCGTGATGCCGCGCTTGCTTTTCAGCGGGTAAGGAAGGCTTTTCCACGGGGAGACAAGGCACCTGATGCTTTGTTGAAGCTCGGCTACTGTTTCTTCGCCATGGATATGTACCGGGAGGCTTTGCCTTTCCTGCGGGATTTTGTGCAGTCCTATCCGCGCAGTCCCTTGGTGGCCAAGGCCAAGAAGCGCATTCGTGAGGCGGAGCGCGCCTTGAGGAAAAAGAAGAAAAAGAAAAGCAAGAAAAAGAGGAACAGGTAAGGGAAGAAGTTTAAATTGATGCGAGACGAAGCGCGAAAGGAAAGTCCATGTCTGTGAGATTCTTGTCTTTGATGGGTCTGGTGTCGCTGCTGGTCTTTCTTCCCATGGGGCTTCTGGCGGGTGAACTGCCCTCCACCGAAACTCGCTGTATCAACGATCACGGAGGCCTTGTCAGCAAGGCCGACGAAGCCAAGTTCAAGTCTTTGTGCAACAGGGCTCGAAAAAATGGTGTGCAGATGATGCTCGTCACCGTCAAGTCTTTAGACGACTATGAGGTGAGGTCCTCCCGGCTGGACTTCTTTGTCGATAATCTTTTTGATGACTGGGACATCGAGTACGACGAGGCTTCGAGCGCCATCATGGTTTTTGTCGCACGCAAGGAGCGGCAGGTCCGTCTGCGCATGGGAGATCATTTTTCGGACAAATCCTGGAAGAAGGCGGAACGCATCATCAAGCGTGGTTTCGGGCCCAGCGTGGCTCGCCGCTCTTCCGTGGGCATTCGCAAGGGCATGGCCTCTTTGTATACTCAGGTGGCCAAGCCCTTCATCAAGACCCAAAAGCGCAAAGAACGAGCGGCAAGAATCAAACGAGGTACCGTTAATTTCGATCAGTAGTCGGGTGACCCATCCAAACACTTGAGACAGAGGTCAAAAATTGTGGCACGTCAGAGTTTGCTCGTAGTCGATGGGGATGCCAAGTCCCTGCGCGTGATGGAAGTTAGTCTGCGCAAGGCAGGCTACTCGGTGACCACCGCCGTCAACGGCCAGGATGGCCTGGAGAAGGCCAGCATCTCCAAGCCGGATCTCATCATTTCGGATACGAAAATGCCCGAGATGGATGGGTTTGAATTCTGTAAGCAGTTGAAGGCTGATTCCAAGTTGGCGGAAATCCCCTTCATGTTTCTGACCAATCAGAAGGCCATCGAGGACAAGGTTCGCGGTCTGGAACTGGGTGTGGACGACTATTTGACCAAGCCCATCTATATCAAGGAGATTGTTACCCGGGTCAAGATTCTCATGCAGAAAAGGGAGCGTGAAGCCCTGCAGCGGCGTGACCAAAAGGTGACCTTTTCGGGCAACCTGGTGGACATGGGTGTGGTGGATTTGGTGCAGACCATCGAGATGGGTCGCAAGACCGGCATCATCCATTTTACTTCGGATGACCAGCCGCCCATACATTGCATGGTTTACTTTCGCGAGGGCAAAGTCATCGACGCCGAACTGGGCGGCATCTTGGGCGAGATGGCATTCTATCGACTCTTGCTGTGGAATGGTGGCACCTTCGAGGCTGATTTCAAGGCCAGCTTGAAGCATCAAAGCGTGATCAATATATCGAGTCAGGGACTGCTCATGGAGGGCATGCGACGCATGGATGAATGGGGTCGCATGCTGGAGTTGTTGCCGCCACTGGATGCGGTTTTTGAGGTGGACTATCGAGAGTTGGCCGAACGTCTGAGCGAGATCCCCGACGAGATCAACGGGGTGCTGCGGCTCTTTGATGGTAAGCGCTCCTTGATTCGCGTGGTGGATGACAGTGATTTTGATGATCTGGAGGCGCTTGGCGTTATCAGCAAGCTTTACTTCGAGGGCTTGATTCTGGAGGGAGGCTCAGTCGAAGCTCAGGATGAGGCCGCGCGCCCTGTTGAGGATTGGATATCCAAGCCGCCGCCCCTGGAAGGGGCTTCGTCCTTGCCTGAGCCCCAACCTCCGGTTGGGACTTCGCCCACGCCCGAACCCCAACCTCCGGTTGGGACTTCGCCCACGCCCGAACCCCAACCTCCGGTTGGGACTTCGCCCACGCCCGAACCCCA
>JAFCZJ010000142.1 GCA_019314375.1 Deltaproteobacteria bacterium
GCCCAGCTTGGCGGTTGGGATTTGGGCAGGGGCGGCCATGCCCAAATCCGGTAATGCCGACACCTGCCATCCCTCTTTATCCGCGGGCTCAACCTGAACCTCCCGTTGCGCCGACCGAAAAAGCAGGCAACGACTTCCCTCTGGTAATTCTGATCCTTTGGCCATTTCCGTTCCCCCTGATTCCCACAACAGCAAAAAAATTATACCACGCTGAGCCGAACCGCAAGGGTGATGATCGTCACATTTTTGCGAATACAGCATGCCTGTATTCTTCAGCTTTGACGGATCAGGGGGCGATTGGGATCTGTTGGGCGGGCGGTGGGCGAATCTCCAGCAGAAAGACGGGGCCGATTTTTTTCAGAGGCAGCAGGCGTACGTGATGGGGGCTTGGGCGCGCGCCAAGCGCTTCTTCCCTGGGTCCCCAGAAGAGATAACGGGCCTTGCTTGCCAAGAGCAGCTTGTCCCTTGTTTTCGGGCTGGTCTTTGGCGAGACCAGGAGCCGAAAGCGGTGGGTTTGCTGGGCCAGATCCGGCGTCATGAACCAATGACCCATGACCACCCGGCGCCCGCTGCGATGGGGCAACCAATTGCCCGTTTGGCGCGAGCAGAGCACGCCGCCTTCGGGTAAGGTTTTCATGTACTCGGCCATCTGCAACTCTGCCTTGTGGGCGTAGAGTCGATGGTCATGGTTATGAACACCAAAGCCCCGTTGTGCTACCCGAAGCAGGCTGTTGCCGAAGACGAGCAATCCCAAAACCATGACCACGACGGTGGCTTTGCGCCCCAGGGCCAGGCGTTTTTTTAACCAGAGCAGGCCATCCACCGCCACGATGCCCAAAGGCAGGGAGACGAAGTACAAAAAGTGTCGCCCCTCGAAGAAAGGAGAAAAGGACAAGGCGGCCGAAGTCGACAGCCAGGCGAAGAGCAGCATGGCTCGCGGGCTGGCCTCCCCCATTCGCCGAAGGCCGTAGGCGGCCGCCAGCAAAATGCCGCCGAAGCCCAGCAACCACAAAAGAGGCGAGATAAAAAGGCCCGAGTTGCTCTGAGCCACAGTTTGGGCGAAGAGGGGGTCGCCGAGCATCCACCAGGCCAGCAGGGCGACGGCGGGCAGGCCCGCCAAAGCCGGCAGGACTTGGCGTAGCACAGTTTTTGCTTGCCCCGTTTCTAAGCGGATCAACAGGGGATGCAGGGGTAAGAGACAGATGATGGCCACCAGCACGCTGGCATCATAGGCGTGCACCAGGTACAAGAGGGGCAGGCTCAGGCCCACGAGCCAGCTCGCGACCCGTTTGCCGTTCAATGCCTCAATCAGCCAGCGAAGCATGGGCAAGAGCGCCAGCCAACCAGCCAGGTACAGTGGATTGTACATCGTCATGCCTGGGGTCCAGCCCAAGACAGGCCACAGTGCTTTCTTGAGCACCGGCTGCCAGGCCGCGGGCCAGAAATCCCCAAAGAGCACAACCCAGCCGTCCAAGCCGCCCGCAAGCAGCACGAAGGCAAACGCAAAGAGCCTTGTTCCGGGGCTGGGAAAGAAGGCACCCAAAAACCAAAACCAGACCAGCACGAAGGCAAGAATCAACAGGGCGTGAGCCAATTGCCAAGCGCCGGCCACCGAAAGACCGAAGACCTTGGCCATGCGACCGATGAAGCTCAAGGGCAGGATAATAAGCCGCGGATCCTCTTTGGCCAGAGTGAAATGGTTGGACAAGAGGATTTTGCCCTCGCGACCCTGGGCCACGAAGTCGGCATATTGCAGGCTGTCTTCAATGGAATAGGCAAAGCCCAGGAAGTGGTTCTTCTCTGAGCCCAACTCGGCCGTCTGGTAGGGCAAGATGCGAAGCAAAAGCAGCAGCAAAGCCGTGCCTCCCACCACCCAAGGTGTTCGTTTTTTCCAGGGGCTGTGCTGGGCTTCGTTCAAGGGAAGGGGCTCCCGGTGCGGCAGCTGAACAAAAAACAAATCGGGGCGGGCGGATTCGAACCGCCGACCCCCTGCTCCCAAAGCAGGTGCGCTAGCCATGCTGCGCCACGCCCCGATGAGGAGAAAGAACATAGTCCAAGCTTATCGGCAAAGCAAGTCTTCGGGGTGGGGGATCTGGGGGCTGAGCGCCCAGGGTCTTGATCGTGGGGTCGATACGTGTCATAACCTGCCAATGAAACGGGGCGATGCGTGAGCCCCATGAGCGAGGGTGGCGGAATTGGTATACGCGCCAGATTTAGGATCTGGTGGCCTGGCCATGGGGGTTCGAGTCCCCCCTCTCGCATGTTGATTTGGCTGCGAAGAGAGTTCGTTCGCTATACTTGAGGAGTTGGCTTGGCCATTAAGTCGACAAGATCAAAATCCTGGGGTTTGTTTGCACGGATTTTTGTTTTGCTGCTCGCCTGGTTGTTCTTGTGGCCCGCCTGCATGAGTTTTCAGCGCGATGGTTGGGATCCCAAGTGGGGCGAAGAAGGCGCGGGGGATTCAGACGAGCCAGCTCCAGCGATAGGGACCCGGCGCAGAAAAAATACGAGCCAGCCGGAAGCCGTTGCGCGGGATGATGCCTGGGATGAAGTGGATGAAGAATTGCCTCCCGACGTCGAATCTGAACTCGAATCTGAACTCGAATCTGAACTCGAATCCGAACCCACTCCGGTAGCGAAACCCGAACCTGATACCTCGCTGGACGTGGAAACGGTGGCCATCCCGGCACCTGACAAGGAATCGTCAGGTGCGATAGAGACCGTGCCCCTGCAGCCCGATCCACCAGCGGTTAAGCCCAAGAGCAAAAAAAAAAACGACGCCGAAGAAAAAGAAGAAGAAGAAAAAAAAGGCGACGCAAAGTAAAAACGAAGCCAAAGACTGAGCCCAAACCCAATCCACAGTCCTTTCAAACCGGTCTGCCCGTAGAAGAACCAGCGACAACGGAGAGCGGCGACGATGGAGATTTGGGCGCGGCTTTCGGCCTGGCGGTGGAAGAGCCGCCTCCCACCCAGGAGCAGTCCAAGCCTCGGCCGATGCCTGCCCCGATTGTTGAGCCCAAGGCCGTCCCAAAGAAGGCGGACCCCAAACCCCGCGAGGTCGTGTCGGTCCGGCCGAATCACTCGTCCTCGGATGATTTTGTGCTGGGGGCCGGGGCGGGGATCGTGGTGCTCAAAGGGGCCCGCATTCAGCCTGCATTGACCATGGATCTGGGTTGGAATCTGGGCCGCGTGTTGGGTTGGCCGGGTTTGTTTATCAAGCTGGATACGGACCTGTTCATCGGTTCCAGTCCATTGGGCGCGGAATACATCATGCTTGATTCCTTGGCGGGTTTCGATGGCCGTTTCGGGCTGGGCCCCGTGCGTTTATCGGTGGGTCTGGGTTTTGGTTTGCGACATATGAGCATCACCAAGCAGTCGACTTCCTCCAGCGTTGAACCCGAGTTGGGTTTTGGGGCCGGTTTGCGGAGTGGATTGGAATGGCCGGTCTGGCGTTTTTTGTCTCTTGCCTTAGACGTCGAGGGACGCTATACCAAGGACCCCCTCACCGGGCAATTTGTCTTTTCCGGTGTAATCTCGGGGGGATTGAGATTTGTCTTCTAAGTGAGGTAGGGCCATGAAGAGCAATGTTGAAGTCATTGATTCTTTGAACCGAACCCTGACCGTGGAATTGGACTGGTCCATGGTTTCCGAAGAGCTGGAGTCGGCCTACAAGAGTCTGGCCAAGGATGTGCGCATCAGCGGATTCCGTAAGGGCAAGGTCCCCCGCGCGGTACTCAAGCAACGCTATGGACGCAAGGTCGAAAACGAAACCCTTGAGCGTCTGGTCCAGGACAGCTACGAGGCTGCCCTGATCCAGAACAAACTCCGCCCGGTGGCGCGGCCTGAGTTGGAGCACGGAGAAATCGAGCAAGGCAAGCCTTTTGTCTACAAGGCTCGGGTGGAAGTGCAACCCGATATCGAGTTGAAAAAACTCGAGGGTTTCGAGTTGAAGAAGGCCGATACCACGGTTTCCGATGAGATGATGGATGCCGAGTTGAACCGGCTCAGGGAAGGCCGTGCGGTGCTGGTGCCCATCGAAGGCCGGGACGAGGCCGAGAAGGAAGACACGGCCATCATCGACTATGAGGCCAGTCGGGATGATGTGCCCTTAGAGGGAGGCAGCCGTCAGGACCACGCCCTGGAGTTGGGGGCGGGCCAGTCCATCCCCGGTTTCGAGGACCAGGTTCTGGGCATGAAGGTGGGCGAGAAAAAAAGCTTTGAATTGACCATGCCCACGGACGGCGTGGATGGTGATTTGGCCGGTCAAGCCATCAATTTCCAGGTTGAACTCAAGGCATTGAAGAAGAAAGAGCTGCCCGAGCTGGATGACGAGTTTGTGGTGGATTTGGGCCAGGAGGGGGTCACCAAGCTGGAGGAGCTGAAAGCCAAGGTCAACGCTCAGATTCAGCAGCGCCTGGAAGAAGAAGCGGACCGGGAGTTGCGCAAGAACCTCGTGGACCAGCTCATCGAGGCCAATCCTTTCCCCGTGCCGCCCGCCATGTTGAGTCGGCAGCAGGATGCCATGGTGCGCGAGATTGAGAATTTGATGCAGTACCAGGGCGTTGAGGCCAGCAAGATGGAAGCCGGTCGGGAGCGTTTGCGAAAGGATATGGAAGAGCGGGCCGAAAGGGAGGTTCGTTCGGCCATGTTGCTTTCAGCCGTGGCCGAGCAGAATAAGATCGAGGTTGACGACGAGGATCTCGATGAAAGATTTGAGCAGATGGCGGCACGCAGTGGACAGCAATTGGGACGGCTAAAAGCCATGTACTCAGATCCCGACCGCATGAACGAACTGCGCTTCGAAATCAGCCAGAAGAAGGTCCTTGATCATTTGGTGGAACTGTCTACTATGGATGGAGCCGCAGAGCAGGCTGAAGTCAAGGAGCCGGAAGCGGCTGAAAACGAAACACCTTCAGGAGATGATGCATGACCCTGGTGCCCATCGTCGTAGAACAATCCCATCGTGGTGAGCGTGCTTATGACATCTATTCGCGTTTGCTCAAGGACCGCATCATTTTTCTCGGCACGGCCATCGACGATGATGTGGCCAATTTGGCCATCGCCCAGATGCTGTTTTTGGAGAGCGAAGATCCGGAAAAAGACGTCAATTTGTATATCAATTCGCCGGGTGGTTCGGTTTCCGCGGGTCTGGCCATTTATGACACCATGCAATACATCCGAAGCGATGTTTCGACCATCTGCATGGGGCAGGCGGCCAGCATGGGCGCGGTGCTTTTGGGCGCCGGCGCCAAGGGCAAGCGCTATTGTCTTCCCCACGGCCGGGTGATGATCCACCAGCCCTGGGGCGGCTTTTCGGGGCAGGCCTCGGATATCGAAATCCAGAGCAAGGAGATCCAGCGGCTGAAGAAAACGCTGAATGAGATTTTGGCCAAGCATACGGGCCAGAAGCTGGATCGGGTTGCAAAGGATACGGATCGTGACCTCTTCATGGGGGCGGAAGAGGCGGTCAAGTACGGCCTCATCGATGAGGTATTCACACGCAAGCCCGTAGACCCCGGTGGAAAAAAATAAGCTAGCACCCGTCCTGAAGCGCCAAAGTAAGCAAAGACGGGTACTGAAAAGATGAATTTTTTTTACACCGTGTCCCTGTGGAAACAGGGGTTTTGAGATGGACACTAGGCTAGGAGTGGCGTGAGCGACAAACGCAAGAAGGGGCCACCTGATTTTTTGTCATGCTCGTTTTGCGGCAAGGGCCAGCGGGAGGTCCGTAAGCTGATCGCGGGACCGACGGTCTACATCTGCGATCAATGCATCGCTTTGTGCAACGAGATCATCGAAGATGAGCTGGAAGGCGAGGAGGGTGCTTTCGGTTTGCAAGTGCCGAAGCCGTCCAGCATCAAAGAAGATTTGGACCAATACATCATTGGGCAGGACCGGGCCAAGAAGGTTTTGAGCGTTGCGGTGCACAACCATTACCAGAGGGTTGCCACCAAAGGCGTGGTCGACGACGTGGAGTTGCAGAAGTCCAATATCTTGCTGATCGGCCCCACCGGCACGGGCAAGACGCTGTTGGCCCGGACCCTGGCCCGCACGCTGCAAGTACCTTTCACCATCGTGGATGCCACCACCTTCACGGAGGCAGGCTACGTGGGCGAGGATGTGGAGAACATCATCGTCAACTTGCTGCACGCCGCCGACCAGGACGTGGAGGCGGCCAGCCACGGAATTGTCTACATCGACGAGATCGACAAGATCGCGCGCAAGAGCGAGAACCCCTCCATCACCCGTGACGTATCCGGAGAGGGCGTACAACAGGCCTTGCTTAAGATCATCGAAGGCACGATTGCCAATGTGCCACCCAAGGGCGGCCGCAAGCATCCTCAGCAAGAGTTCTTGCCGGTTGATACCACCAATATTTTGTTCATTTGCGGTGGAGCCTTCGGCGGGTTGGACCAGGTCATCGAACGGCGTCTTGGCAAGCAGCATATCGGTTTTAGCGGAGAAAATCGAAGTAAGGATGAGCGGTCCTTGGGCGATTTGTTGGCCCAGACCGCGCCGGAAGATCTGCTGCAATATGGCTTGATTCCCGAGTTCATCGGTCGGCTGCCGGTCAAGGCCACCTTGCATGAACTGGATGAAGAGGCCCTGGTGAACATTCTTGTCGAACCCAAGGATGCGCTCATCAAGCAGTATGTGCGTCTTTTTGAAATGGATGGAGTGACCCTGCGGTTCACCGACGATGCCTTGCGCGCCATCGCCCGCCTGGCCTTGGTTCGCAAGACGGGGGCTCGTGGGCTTCGCTCGATTCTGGAAAGCACGATGTTGGACCTGATGTACGAGATCCCTTCTCGGCGGAATATCCGGGAAGTGGTGGTCAGTGAGGACGTAATTGAGAAGCGGGAAAAGCCCTTGCTCTTGTTTGAGGAGAGCGCTTGAACTCCCGCCGCTTTGCGTTCCTTGCCGAGAGGTGATCCATGTTATTTCGCCCGGATGACGACTCCAAAAGCGCGCCCCCGCCCATCCCCACGAATCGCATCATGCCCTTGTTGCCTTTGCGGGATATCATTGTCTTTCCGCATATGGTGGTGCCCTTGTTTGTCGGTCGAGAGAAGTCGATCAAGGCGCTTGAAGAGTCCATGCGCCACGAAAAAGAGATCCTCCTGTCGGCTCAGATCAAGGCCAAGACCAACGATCCCTCCGAAGAGGACATTTTCAAGATCGGCACCTTGTCCAGCATCATCCAGCTCCTGCGTCTGCCTGACGGCACGGTCAAGGTCCTGGTGGAGGGCAAGCGCAGGGCCCGCATCAAGAAATTCGTCGAGGATGATCCATTCTTCCGGGTGGAGGTGGAAGAAATCAGGGAAAAGGTGGACGTCTCTCGGGAGTCCGAGGCCCTGATGCGCTCCATTCATACGGCCTTCGAGACTTACGTCAAGCTGAATAAGAAAATACCGCCCGAGATGATCATGTCCACGGCCAGCATCGACGACCCCGTGCGGCTGGGCGATACGGTGGCGGCCCATCTGAACTTGAAGCTCTCCGACAAGCAGATTCTCCTGGAGACCGAGATCGTGGTCGACCGACTCAAGAAACTTTATGAGTTGATGGAAGCCGAGATCGAAATTCTGCAGATCGAAAAGAAGATCCGCACTCGCGTCAAGAAGCAGATGGAGCGCACGCAGAAAGAGTACTACCTCAACGAGCAAATGCATGCCATCCAGAAGGAGCTGGGCGAAAAGGACGAGTACAAAGCCGAGCTGCATGAGCTGGACGAGAGTCTCAAGAAGAAAAAAATGTCCAAGGAGGCCATGGAGAAATGCCAGAAAGAGCTGCGCAAGCTCAGGCTCATGTCCCCCATGAGCGCTGAAGCCACGGTGGTGCGCAACTACATCGACTGGATGATCTCTTTGCCCTGGTATCAATACACCAAGGACAAATTGGACATCGAAGAAGCCGAGCGCATTCTGGATGAGGACCACTACGGTCTGAGGAAGGCCAAGGAACGTATCCTGGAGTATCTGTCGGTGCAGGCTCTGGTGAAAAAGATCAAGGGACCGATTCTCTGTCTGGTCGGTCCGCCTGGCGTGGGCAAAACTTCTCTGGGGCGCTCCATCGCTCGGGCGACGGGACGCAAGTTCGTTCGCATGAGCCTGGGTGGTGTGCGGGATGAAGCCGAGATTCGCGGTCATCGCCGGACATACATCGGAGCTCTGCCGGGCAAGATCTTGCAGCACATGAAGAAGGCCGGTGCCGGCAACCCGGTATTTCTGCTGGACGAAGTGGACAAGATGTCCACCGATTTCCGTGGTGATCCTTCTTCGGCTCTTTTGGAGGTTTTGGACCCGGAACAAAACAACGCTTTTAACGACCACTACCTTGATGTGGACTACGACCTGAGCCGAATCATGTTCGTCACCACCGCCAATACCCTGCCGGGCATCCCCTTGCCCTTGCAGGATCGCATGGAGATCATTCGACTGCCGGGCTACACGGACTATGAGAAGATGAACATCGCCAAAGAGTTTTTGGTGAGCAAGCAGATCAAGGAAAACGGCCTGGAGAACGTGGACGTGAAGTTCGCCGATGGGGCCATCCGGCTCATCATCGACCGTTACACTCGGGAGGCGGGGGTTCGCGGCTTAGAACGTGAAATCGCAAGCGTTTGCCGTAAGTTGGCCAAGAAAGTCCTGAAGGACGGCACGGACATCAGGTTGCGCGTCAACGCCAAGGCCATCGGAAAGTATCTGGGCCCGCCTCGTTTCCGCATCGGCCAAATCGAAGAAGACGATCGCGTGGGTTTGACCACGGGTTTGGCCTGGACCGAATTCGGCGGCGAGCTTTTGCAAACCGAGGTCACGGTCATGCCGGGCAAGGGCAAGCTGATCCTCACCGGCAAACTGGGTGACGTGATGAAAGAAAGCGCCCAGGCGGCCGTGTCGTATGTCCGCTCTCGGGCCGATAGTCTCGGTTTTGAGCAGGACTTCTACGAAAAACACGACATCCACATCCACGTGCCCGAAGGCGCAACCCCCAAAGACGGACCCTCGGCGGGCATCACCATGGCGACCAGCCTGGTGTCGGCTTTTTTGGGCGTGCCCGTTCGGCGTGAGTTGGCCATGACAGGTGAGATCACCCTGAGGGGCAGGGTTTTGCCCATCGGCGGCTTGAAAGAGAAAGTCTTGGCCGCCCACCGGGGCAAGGTCACCGACATCATTTTGCCCGAGGAGAACCGCAAGGACTTGCGGGACATTCCCAAGACCGTGGCCAAGGCCATGAATTTCCATTTGGTCAGCTCGGTGGACGAGGTCTTGAAGCTGGCATTAAAGCTGGAAGACCCGGACAAGCTCTTTCGGGGTAAAAAGGAAGAGGCCCCAAGGAAGCGCGCTTCTCGCAAGGCTCGAGGCCAAGAGGCCGAGCCCCGAATACAGTAGTTTTACGATCCGGACGCCGAGTTATTTTTAGTTGACAAGGCCCCCGGGCTTTGGGTACAAATACCGTCCGTTATGGTGTTCTTTGGTTTTTGGGTTCTTTTATAATCGGTGGTAAAGAAGCGGGATCCGGGCGGGTAGCTCAGCTGGGAGAGCATTGGCTTTACACGCCAGAGGTCGCAGGTTCAAGCCCTGTCCCGCCCATGTGATTTGGGGTTGTAGTTAAGTTGGCTATAACGCCGGCCTGTCACGCCGGAGGCCGCGGGTTCGAGTCCCGTCAACCCCGTCTGTCCGCCATAGCTTTAGCGAAGGCGGATCACCACCTCAAGCCGTGTTGCCTTTACAGGCAACACGGCGTTTTTTTTGGAAAAAGAAGGGGGACGTTGTTGCGTTATTCTCGTTAATTCCAAACGATGGCACCCTGAGAGGGGAGGGTCATATTTCTTGATCCGATGGATGGCATCAGGCTAACCTTTCCTCTACAGGAACAATCTGGAGAATGGGGGCAACTTGTTTTATCCGTACGCGAAATCCTTGGCGGTTTTCATGGCAGCGCTACTGCTCCTCACCGGCTGCACCCACTACCGCAACATCGGCCTGAAGCCGCCCATCAACCCGGACTACAAGCCGCCCATCAGGGCCATAATCGAAATGAAATCCTCTTCCGGATTTTCGAAAAGGGGAGAGATCCTGGCGTGGACCCCCACAGGCATTCTCTTTCGTCCCCTGCGTTGCGATTCAGATGCCTGCAAGAAGCAAATCCCGACCCAGCAACTGAGGCTCATCAAGGTCGTGGCGCCGAGCTCGGGAAAAGATGGCCCTAGCGACTTGTTCGTTCTCGGATGCGTAGTGGGCTCCGTCATCGTCTTCGGCTTGACCGTTTTTGCCATCACCTGGAGCCAGATGGACATCGATCCATATTGACAGGGAAAGCATACTGAGGAATTCAGAGGGACCCCTGTTTTTCTCAGAGAGTCCAAACTGTTTGCCTGGCACCTCGGGGGCTTGGGTGGAAAAGTGGTCTAAGTGTGCGTTTTGTCACATACCTCAGCCTTCATGATCGTTTCATACTTCTTGTTTGACTTTGCGGGAATCGAAGGAGGAAGGCAAATGAAGCGTTTTGGGATTTGTGTTAGCGCCGTCGGATGGATTTTGTTCGTCTGGGGTTGCGCCACCAGTACAAAAAGCGAAGCGGTGGCCCCCCCGGTGGTCGCCCCCTCATCCGGTATTGAGCAGGAGGCGCTTTTTGACCAAGGCGGATGTCGGGCCTCGCGTTACGAGTACTATGGCTGGCATCACTATTTGAATTGTCAGCCCCCCGGCGAGGGTGCCTGGAAAACACTCCCCGAGCAGTTGGCCAAGGCCGAGAAGCTGTTTAAGCACGGGGGCTGTGTTGGTTATCGATTTGAATACTATGGTTGGCAGCCCTTTGTGATGTGTTCAGGGGAAGCGTCGGCTGCGGCTGGACCGGATAAGCTGACCCAACCTGTGGAGTTTATTTTTGAGCACGAGGGCTGTTCGGTTTATCGCTACGAATATTATGGATGGCATTACTTCGCCCGCTGCGATGGCAAGACCCCAGGGAAAGAAGCGAGCAAGCTGGCCAAGCCCGTGGAGTTCCTTTTTGAGCATGACGGCTGCCTGGGATACCGTTTCGATTATTACGGCGGGCATAACCTGGTTCATTGCAATGGGACAGGGCAAGGATCTCGGCCCGGCGTTTTGGAGACGCCCGTGGAACTCCTCTTTGAACGAGATGGCTGCAAGGCTTACCGTTTCGAGTACTACGGCTGGCATTACTTCACGCGTTGCCCCGGCACCCCAAGCACTTTCGTCACGACCCTGTTCCAGGCCGCCACGAGCATCCTCAACACGGAGACGATCCAGACCGTTTTCTGATTGATGCAAAAGCAGGAGCCGTCCTTTTTGTTGCTCTACGTAATACCCTTTTTGTACAGGGTGTTGATGGTTGGGAGAATACTGCGGTGGAGGTCCCGGCTGGAGTTGGCGTGTTGATCCAGGTGGTTTTCAAAGAGCTGAATCAGCATTGATTTGTCCTGTTTTGTTTTGGTCTCGGTTTTGATGTCTCTCAGGTCAATTAGAAAACTGGAAAAAAGAAACGGGATGTCGGTCACGATTTCTGTGTTTAGGACGTTCTTTTGAAAATAAATATTGGAATAGTTGCCTTTTGTTTTGTTGATCAAGAACGAGTCCTTCTTTAATTCTGTAATGATCGCCGATTTCTCGCATTGACTGATGCAGGCATCATCCACGATGTCTTTTTCGCATCCAGTGACTTGATGAAACAGACATTGTCTGCTCGTGAGCAACAATGTCGGATGGTAGATACTATAGTAGAGCTCGAAGTCCTTGGGCGGGTTGATTCTCTTTATCTGAAACTTGTTGAGTTCGTTTGAAACAAAGGCACCGTAACAGTCAAAGTTCTCCTTCAAGCTGCGCAGGCTAAGGGAGTTGGCTGTGTTGAGATGGGGGCCTGCGATCCACGGGATTTTCGCTTTCCAGGCTTCGTAAGCGATGCCGGTGTTGTTTGTCACAATTTTTCTTGGTGGTATTTGGAGAAGTAGGCGCACCGCGGCAGCATAGTCCTCACCGATGAGAACAGAGGGGAAGCAGGGAATCAGGCCATGGTTTTTGGTGAAGAGAGCAATTAAGTCAGGACACTCTCTTTTTAGACCACTGGGAAGTTGAAAGTGCATTTCTGCACGGGTTTCATTGCACAGGTGTAGGTCTTCTGTCGATGCGATCAGCACAGAGAGAGTGGGTTTTATTTTTGCATTGCTTGGTTTGGCCAAGACCGGAAGATCAATGGGGTCAATGTGCTCTCTTGAACCATTGAGGAAAAACAAAAGTCTTCTCTTTATTGATTTGAGCTCTCTTGAAGGCACATGCAGGCCGGGCTCGAGATCCTGAAGTTCCAGATGCTCAATGAAATACTCGGTTTCATTGATCGCCTTCAGTCTTTCCAAAAACACCGCGGTATTTAACTGCAGGCCCGGGTTGTCCCTGCGCTGGGGGACCAGACAAGACTCCGAGGAAACCACAAACGAAGTGTCAGGAGTGTAGACCGATACTTTTAAGGGTGTATCAGACCTCCCGGAGATGCGGACAGTCAAAGGCACTTTGGAAATACTCAGTTCCTCAATTTTTTCCCTCACGCCAGCTTTGAGGTCAGCGATTATGTCTAAAGCTTCCGTGGTCGTCCCTGTTTTGATTGAATCTGCTGAATGGTTCCGGGGATGATCAGAAAACATGTGTTGGCCAATATCACCCAGCATGTAGGCGTTTGAGAAACCCCGATTAAAGACCCGGTAAAGATCGCTGCTGTCATCAACTGCTTCGTTGCGATGATACAGGCTCTGAATCTGCTTTTTGTACGTATTCGTAACGGTATATACGTAATGAAACGGCTTCATTCTTCCCTCAATCTTAAGCGCGTCAACCCCGGCACTGGCCAGGCTCTCCAGATCAAAATAGGCCGAGTTGTCCTTTAGGTTGAGGGGGAAGTCTTTGCCTGCCTGTGTCGTGACATATCGGTCTCTACAGGGCTGGCTGCATCGGCCACGATTTCCCGAGTTGCCTCCGTGCACTGAGCTCATATAGCAAATGCCGGAAAAGGAGATGCAGTAGGACCCATGCACAAATACTTCTGTAGAGATATTCTCTTGATGGCCGGCTAAGGCCAGAGGCTCTATCTCATGAATATTCAGTTCTCTGGATAGATTGACCCGGGTGGCTCCAAGTTTTTTCAGGAACTTGATTTGGCCTTCGTTATGAGTTGTGAGCTGTGTGGATGCGTGAATTTTCAGGCCCTTGAAGTATTTGGATAGCAGATAGAACACGCCAAGGTCCTGAACAATGACTCCGTCGAGGCTGGTGTTCACCAATTTGTTTAGTATGCCGACCACGGAGGGGATCTCATTTTCCAGCATCATGATATTCAGGGTCAAAAAGACTCGGCAAGCGTGTTTGTGTGCCAGCGCCAAAACCCCGACTAAATCTTCGAAGCCAATATTTGCTGCCCGGTGTCTGGCGTTGAATTTGTCCAGGCCACAATAGATAGCGTCCGCCCCCGCAGCGATCGCCGCCTTTATGGAGTCCAGATCTCCACCAGGAGCCAGTAGTTCAAATTTTCTTTTCACGTGCCTCCGTCCCCGATTTTTCCGATTTTCCCCCCTTTGTTTGGGCTAGGGGATGATCGTACGGGCC
>JAFCZJ010000143.1 GCA_019314375.1 Deltaproteobacteria bacterium
ACCCAGTAAGGCTTGCAACGTCACGCCACCTCGAATCACCGTAAATCCATTTGTGTCCGCGACCAACTCTCCATCCGTGCTGCCCGCGGCGTTGGCATGCCACAGCAATTCAAAATCATGCAGGTCATCGTCCGCGCAGCTTAAATGATCCGCCAGCAGGAAGAAGCTCGATCGGGAAAACACCACGTCCCGGATAACCTCACAGTCCGCCCAGCCACTGCGCACGGAGAGCCCGGACAAGGAGTCCCTGGAAAACCCGTCCTCAAGCCAGGCATCCACGTCGGCCCCCATGCCCAAAGGATTGCGGGGCGGACCCACCCCATCGACGAGCACCAGGTTGTGGTTGTAAGCATTCGCCACCCGATCACGTTCTCCATAGGAGATATAGCCTGAGTCCAACAGCAAATACTCAAAAAGCCGTGGCGTCGGGCTGCTCGTGGCCGAAACCGTGGGCTCGGGCAAGATCGTGCTCTCCGTTGAGCAAGCCGTAGATGGCGTCTTCTTGCCAAGAGGTACGAAACACGGCCTGTCCGGCCTCGGGCATGACGTCCAACTCCAGCAGGGCGGGTTCTTCGGGCTCCGGCATCCGATGCGTGACGGCCAATCTCAACATCTCGGTATCCCAGGCGTGGCCGGCGCATCGGGACAATTGGCTGTCTCGCCAGGCCGCCTCTCCGTCCTGCCACATGCAGGCGATGGCGCCATTGGCCAGGCAGTGCAAGTTGGAGTCTTCGATGTTGGGCCCATAGCCCGAGGGCATGGCGATGCGGCGCCACCAGGCGTGGATGGTCGGCAAAATGGATTCAGTGAGCGGGTCATCCAGCTCGACGATGCGCTCTTCGCAAGCCTCGTTGCGGTGCAGGCAGCTATTTTTGTAGGGCCAGCTTTCCCCCTGGGCAAAGCGATGATAGGCCCAAAACACCGGCAGGTAGTTCAAGGCGGAATAGGCAAGGTAGGTCGGTCCTTCGGCCTGTCCGCCGCCGACCGGGCTCTGGTACTCGGTCAAAAAGTACCAGGCGTCGTGCAAGCCATAGTTCACGTAGCCCGCGGCCTCGGGCAGATCATTCAAGGTCATGCCCACCATGGCCAGCCCTGAGGCCCCTTTGATGTTGTGGTTGTTCTGGGTCAGCAACAAAACGGCCTGCCCCAGACCCTGAGAATAAAACGCCATCCATTCGGCCGCCACGGCCCGCAGGTGTTCGCGCAAAGCGGATTCGATCTCTTCGTCCGCGGCCAGCAAGTCGTAGGCCTGGCAGAGGTTGATCATGGCTTCGCTGGTGTGGATGGTGGCCCCGTCCAGTTCGTCGATTGAAAGCGTGCCCACGTCGCTTCGCATGACCGAAAGCAAGTCGAGCACGTGGGTTCTTGCTGCCGGGTCTTCTTCAACCGCGTAAGTCAAAGCGGCGCCCAGGAGGGTGCGGCTGTTTTGCTCGTGCAGCCTGGGCATGAAACTTTCTTCTTCGTGTGGCGCGATCTCCCGCAGACCGGCCTGCTTCAATCTGTCGTAAAATGGGAGGTAGGCCGGGTCTTCGGCCAGGATGGATGCTTTGATTTGGCTCCAGGTCTCCGCGTCAAAAAGCAGCCGAGGGTGGCCGGACCATTGGGGCTGCCAGGCGGGTGCGCTGGAGGGATCCATGGGATCGGTGCCGGCCTCCAACTCGACCGAGGTCAAAACACCATCGCGGTCATCGTCGAGATCGGGGGGCAGGCCCGAGTCGGTCGGCTCCGTATCCGCAGGCCCGGCACAGGCCATAAGCAAACAAGCGAGTATCACCCATATCGATATGTGTCTTGCCGTCATGTCTCTTCCTCTCACATATTGAAGCTCAATCCAAGCTGGGGCATGATGAGAGCTGGAGGATGAACATGTCACGAGGCAAACTCCTTTTCGCAATCAGCTTTGTCTTGCTGGTCTTTGTCGCCGGCTGCACCAGCCATACCTACGAGATCAGGGCATCCGAAGCGACTCGGGTCGTGGCGACCGTCGGCAACGACGCGCCGGATGACAACTACAGCGTGGTGGTCCAGGCCCTCCATCTGAAGTCCGACAAAAAGGTTTGGATCGAGCTTTATCCTTCGGACAGGGTTTGGTTTGACGAACGGGCAAAAATCGAAGACGGTCACATCTCCCCGCGCTGGGATCCCATCGCCCTCTCGGAGATCGATCCTCAGGAAAAAGTACAGCTGCTGCGCTTCACGAAGAAGCCCAAACGCTCAACGATCCTGGTGGGCGTAGGCGGCGGCATTATTGGCGGCAGCATTCTGCTTTCCACCCTTGTCTCCCTGGCCACCGATGACGAGGAATACATCATTCCTCTGTACGGCTCCATGAAGGGCAGCATCGAGGCCTTCAGGGCCGCCGGCGATTACTGCGATATCCGTACCGATTCCTTCTGTGGATTGAGCAATACGCTTTCGGCCTTCGTGGGCGTGCTCCACATGGTTCTCTTCCTCGTCCAGGCCACGGGCACCACCCTGATCATCTTGGGCCTGACCCTCCCCGAAGACGACCGCCAGCGCCCACCGCCACTAAAAAGAGCCGCCTTCGACTTCACGCCCTCGGTCAGCCCCTACGCCGAAGGCGGGCTCTTGCTGACTTGGCGGTTTTAGTGAAAAAGAGGGAAAAGCCATCATCTAATGCCGTCTTTATGCCGTCATCCCCAGCACCGTCATCCCCAGGTGCTTCTGCTGGGGATCCAGGTTCTGATTTTAGGTTTAAATGCTCGAACACGAAGCATGGATTCCCGACAGAAGCCTTCGGGAATGACGGGGTTTTTAATTCAGCTTACGGAGAAAAAACCATGCGCCACCTCTGCTATTCAATGGTCTTTTGTCTATTCCTTGGGATGACCCTCGCGGCATGTGGGGACGACCAGGCGGACCCTGTTGATTCTGGCCTTGAAGACGCGGGCCTTGAAGACGCGGGTCTTGATGACGCGGGCCCTGAAGACGCCGGTTCCGAAGACGCGGGCCTTGATGATGCGGGTTCTGAAGACGCGGGTTCTGAAGACGCAGGCTCTGAAGATGCGGGTCTTGAAGACGCGGGTTCTGAAGACGCGGGCTCTGAAGACGCAGGCTCTGAAGACGCAGGCTCTGAAGATGCGGGTCTTGAAGACGCGGGCGAGGACGCCGGTTCTGATGACGCCGGTACTGACGCGGGCATTGACCTCGAGTCTCAGCTCATCATTGAGCAGATCGGCATCGACAACATGATGGGCGAAAGTGCCCTGATCGTGGGCCCGGACGGCACTTCGGTCATCATCGACACGGGCGGCGGCTCGTATCACCACGACGAAATCTTGGGTGCCGTGGACCGATGGTTGGATGCGCGCAGCGTGGACTGGGTTATTCTCACCCACTTCCACGCGGACCACGTGGGCGGCTTTGCCGGGCTGTTCAAGCCCGAAGGCGGCAGCGGCAGCGAGGCCATTTCCGTTCGCCGCGGCGTCATTCACCGCGGTCTCTACGATCTGAACGGTGACTTCATCTCCAACGATTCGGCCTGCCGGTCCATGTGCGAAGCTTTGGCCGACCCGGCCTGGAACGGCAAGATCTTCACCCTCTGTGAAGGGGCTGCCCCGTTTAGCTGCGATGGAGAGGGCGCGGCCAGCCCCTGGCCGGCCGACGATTGCAGCGGTCTGCTCCTGGGCGATCTGGAGCAATTGAGCGACGACGAAGACGGCGTCCTTTCATACCTCTCATTGGGCGGGAATGCCTACTTGACTTTCTTCCACGCAAACGCCCACGTGGCCACCAACGCCGGTGTCTTGAGTGCGGAGGACGAAGGCCTGAGCGTAGGCTGGGGTGGAACGGGGCCTGAGAACAATCGCTCTCTGGGCGGGGTTGTCGAATGGGGGCAGTTCCGATTCAGCTTCCACGGAGACCTCTCCAGCCAGATCGAAGACTATATCGAGGGCTACAAGGATCAGCTCGCGCCGGGGCCCTTGGGGCAAATTCTCCCGGAGGGCAGCCTGGACGCCACCAAGCTCAGTCACCATGGGCTCATCGGTTCCACGGGTGACGGCTGGCTGGACTGGCTCTGGCCTGACGACGGCCACGATCGCAATGCCCTGGTGGGTACGAACACCGGCTACTTTTTCTCGCCTTCGACCCAGGTCATGGCCAACTTAGAGAACCTGCTTGGTGAAGGATGGATTTGGGTCACCCACGACGGCGTCGTCCCCGGCGACAACCCCCGCAAACGCCTTTTGTCCAGTTCGGCGGTGATCCGGGTGGAGGAAGCGGGCGCCGTTTACGAGGTCTTCGGGCTGGACGGGTTGGGCCAACCCAGCCTCTTGGAATCTTACGCCAGTCATTGAGAAGGGTTTGCGGCCGGCCCTCCGACGGCATAGTATGCCGCCATGACAGCCCGGATTCTGCTAGCCTGCCTGCTTCTCTTCCCCTCAGCTCTTATGTCTTGCAGTCGCTCCTATGTACTTCAAGGCCCCGACGCCGACCGGGCCATTGCAGCCCTCGGTGAAGGGGGTCAGGCCAAGCATGTGGTCGTCAAGGCGAAACGCATCGGCGAGGATACGCCTTGTTGGATCGAACTGCGGGCCGACGATGTGGTGGGGGTTGAGTGGGAAGAAATGGGATTGGGGGCATCCGGAAAGCTCAACGAAAAGTGGGCCAAGCTTTCGGCATTTCCGGCCGACCTTTCCGTGATCTCTCTGCGCTACAAAATGCCCCAGAGCACTTCGGATGATCTCTTCTTTGCGAGCGCGCTCATTCCCATGACGGGCTACGGCATGCAATTGGCATCAGCGGCCTGGTCGATCGCCTACGCCTACGCCTACGATGAGTCCCAGGTAGCTGCCCATTTCATCCCCTACTACGGCAGTATTTTGCTCATCAAAAAAGCCATCAAAACAGCCGACGAAGAATGCGGCCAAAACACGGGCAAGTGCATCTATTCGGTCTACAACTCAGCCCACGGCGTGGTCTCTTTCGCCGCCCAGGTAGCGGGCCCCCTCCTCCTCATCACCGCGGCCCTCTGGCCCGACAGCCGCGAACGTGACGCACCCGAGAAAACCGTGCTAGGCTTTCAATCAATGCCCAGCATCAGCCCCTTCGCGGACGGAGGGCTCTTGTTGACTTGGAGGTTTTAGCGTTTTCACAGGGGACACACATGACAAAAATATTGGGATTATGTTTGGGGACAATGATCGTCTGCTCGCTGCTCGGCGCATGCAGAACGACCTACAACATTCAAGGGAAAGAAGCCGTTCGAGCGCTGCGGATGCTGGGAAACGGTGACGCCTCCGCCAAAAGGGAAAAAGTGGTGGTGCGTGCCCATAAGGCCCAGATCGACGAAGCAGTTTGGATCGAGCTTCGTTCCTCGGATCAAGTGCTCTTGCACAGCTATCCGCGGGAAGTCACACAGGACATTGAAAGCAGGGAAAAATGGGGCACCCTCGATTCCTTTCCCGCCGACATCGAGTTTGCCAAATTTCAATTCAAGGAGCCTCTGGATCTGCGAGGCAGGTTGATGCTGGCGGGCCTGGGCCTGACCGGTGCAGGTCTGCTGGCGCAGTTCATGTCGATTTTCGTTGTCTTCTTTTCTGCGCCAGACGGTGCGACGGACGGTCACGACACGTCCTGGCTGGTTCAGCCCTATTACGGCAGCTACAAGATTATGGTGGCCACCTGGGAGGTGACTTCAGACCAATGCGCGGAAGGGATAAAATGTGGTGCCGGTGCCTTTGCTTCTTTCTTTACCACCCTCGTCTTTGTGGCCCAGGTCACCGGCCCATTGCTTTCGCTGGCGAGCTTGTTCGTACCCAAGGACCGACTGCGAGATGGCCCCGACGACACCGGCCTCTCCTGGACGCCCAACATCAGCCCCTTCGCCGAGGGCGGGCTTTTGCTTACCTGGCGCTTTTGAGAAAGACAGCCTTTCGTCAGCCCGAGGGTTTGAAGACGAAGGGGTAGTTGATGACAAGTTCGCCGCCGCCTGGTGGCTTGGGGAAGCGGAGGGTCTTGAGGAGTTTCAGCAGACTGGTTTCGAATGTTTTGTCATTCATGGTTGAAGATTTGATCTCTGCTTTCTTGACGAAGCCCTTGGGGCCGATCACCAGCTTGACCACGATCTTGCCGGAGAGCTTGGGATGGGTCCTGAGCCGGAGACGAATGACCCGGCGAATGACGTTTTTGTCCAAGGTGCCCGTCACTCTCATCGCCCTGGACCTCACGATTTGCGGCCGGCGCGTCCCCAGCCCGGCAAAGCCTGAGCCATAACCGACGCCTCCGCCCCTACCCCTCGTGCCCAACACCCCGAGCACCCCGGCACCTGAAATCCGACCGCCCACCGCTTGATTGGAGACACCCTGGGGAAGGGCTAAGGGTTGGAGCACTTTGATTGCGTCATTGCCGTCGGTTCGGACTCGCGGGTCCACGGCAACAAAAGAAGTGTGCCGGGTCAAGAGGCCGTGGGCCAGGCCCAAACGGGTGACTTCCTTTTTGATGTCCGCGTCCTCACCGAATTGGGCCAGGTCGTCCAACTCCTGGATGCGATGACGCGCCCAGAGAAAGCCGAGGACCTTGTTGGCGGGCGAGACATCCACCTTGTTTACTTCCAGATCCAAGTCAGTCTGCCCGTTGACGCTCAGGCCGGATATGCGTATTTGGCCCTCGGCTTTTCCTTTCCACTTGCCGAAAAGAATGACCGGGCGCTGGGCGAAAAGATCGGGCACATGAAGCGGCTCTACGTCGTAGGCCTCAAAGCCCTCGAAGCCCACTTTTATGTTGGTTAAGACCGGCGAGGAGATGTAATTCCTGAATCGCTTGGCCTTGGCTTCCGCCTCATCGGGACCGCTGACCACGAAGGGTTCGCCCAATCCGGCTCGGGCCAGGCCCTCGATCAAGAATCGATTGACCGAGCTGCCGATGCCGAAGGCAAAAAGATTGCTGTCCGCCCGACGATTTCGGATCAACTCAAAGGCCTCTCGTTCCACCGCGACGTATCCGTCCGTCAAAAGGACCACGGAACGAGCCACCTTCGGGGCGCGGGGCATGGACAAAGCTTGTTTCAGCGCAGGCAACAAATTCGTACCGCCGCCGCCCCTGGCCGACTCGACGAAGTCTAAGGCACGGCGCACGTTTGTTCGGGTTGCGGCCATGGGCTTTTCGGAAAACACGGCGGAACCGCCTGCAAAAAGCAGCACGTTGAAATAGTCGTAGGAACGCAAATCCCGCAACAACTCGCGAATGACGGCCTTGGACGTATCCAGGGGATAGCCGTTCATGGAGCCGGAGACATCGAGAATGAAAAGATACTCACGCGCCACGAGATCGCTCTTTTCCGTCCGCGCCGGTGGCTGGGCCATGAGCAAAAAGTAGTTTTCCTTCTCGCCCTCGTAAAGCAGCATGCCGTGCTGGATGGATTCTCCAGCCAGACGATATCGAAGCACAAAATCCCGATTGCCGGCTTTTCGATCCGCGCGCAATTCCACGCTCGCGCTCTGCTCGCCCTCAAATTCCACGTCCACCTGATGCGAGGGACTGCTCACTTTGCTAATGGGCATGCCGGCGTGAAGTGCGAGTTTCAGTCCCCAATCATTCGACGCTTCTTCCCCGGCTTTCAGGTAGGGATTTTCCACCCAGCGCTCGCTGTCTTTCGCCTTGCTCGCGGGCTGATCGGAATATCGCGGCCCCACGACCGTGGGCAACACGAACTCGTAGAGCCCATCTTCGGGCACCAGAAGTTCTGAGTAAACGAGCTCAACCCGAATCTTGTCCCCGGGCAAAATATTGGCCACGCTCATCTGAAAAACATTCGGCCGCTGCTGCTCCAAGAGACTCGCTGTTTGTCCCGCCTGCTTGGCCTTGTCATATGTCTCGCGGGCCTCGGCCCGCTTCTGGATCCTGGCCTCGATCACCCGCTCTCCGACGGTCATGCGCATGGCATGAACGGCAGCCCGAGTGGAAGCCGGAAAAAGATAGACGGCCTCCAGGGTCTTTTTCCCGCTGTTCTCGTAAGTCTGAATCAAGCGCACTTCGGCGATCACGCCGGCGATGTTCACCTCGCTCTCAACCCCACGCAAAGGCAGTCGATCCACCCCGTCTTCACCCCCGGAAACAAAAAAGTACGGCGCAAGACAGCGTTCCCTGACCGCGTCGGCAGGTATGTTTGACAGTGCCTTTGAAAGCAGCCCCTGCCGTACTTCAATCAAACCCTCGCCAGCCTGACTATTGCTTGCGAACAGAAAAAGAATCACGCCCAGCGAAAAACAGATAGATCGATACACGGTCGAGTCCATTGAATCCTCCCTTGATGATAGTCTCGGACAAGTCGCGGGCGGGATGGTTCCCTATCAATCAATGTACTTCGCTGCCCTGACCTCGCAGAAGAATCCTGATTTCCAGTCGTCGCCTTGCCCATAGCCGATGCGTATCTTGCTTGGGATGGTGATGCCGTCGAAGGTGGATTCTTCTTCCACGAATCCCTCATAGGGGGTCAGAGACCAGGGTGCATCCACCGTGACCTGGGACCAGCGTTTCATGCTGACTTTTATGACCTTGCCTTGCTCATCGATGGTGAGCGTGATGGGCACGTCCTCTTCCAGGTCGGTGCGGATGATGACTCTTGCCCTATTCTCGTCCACGGGCTCCCACCGAACCTGTCGCCCCGGCAACAAGGCCGTGGGCAGCCAGACATGCTCGATGGCAAAACGATGCGATGCCGAGCGAGCGATATCGGGCCCAGAAGAGCGCACCATGGGGAAGAGGTAAAACAAAAACACGTTCACACCGCCGGCACGGTTCAGATAGAAATCATCCGTGTAGACCTGCATCTCATTGAGGCCGGCTTGCCAGACAAAACCCCGATGTGCTGCCAGGCGTTCTTCAAAATCAAAGGTCTGCCATTTCTCTTCGAGCCGAATGCTGCCGTGACCCGAGAACTCAACGCGATCAAACAAGGGGCTGCCTGATTGCATGGCGTGACTCAGGTAGCGTTTGGCTGGTTCGGGCAGGCCATCAAGCATCTCAAGTTTGAAACGCTCAAGCCCATCAGCATTTGCCTTCATCCCCAACTGCTCGAAGCGACTGGAACTCTGGAAAGAAAAGATAAATCGGTATGCCGCAAGGCCCAGCAGAGCCAAGGCAACAAGACCCCCAAGCGCCATTAAAATGCGGGCGAGCATTTAGCCACCTCTTCGACTACAAAACCTTGAGCACCAGGGTGGCGCTGCCGTCGTTCTTTTCTTTCTTCTCTGCGCGTTTGCCTCGGGTCTGTCGCTTGAACAGCCAGTGGATCTCACCCTTGACGTGTACGTTGACTTGCTCGCCGGGCTTGGCTTGGAGGATCCAGCGCATGCGATCTCGCTCTAGCTTCCAGTAGGTGCCGGTCATGGCTTTGGGGGCTTTTTCCAGATTGGAGTTGAAGCTGGGCTTCCAGTCGAAGCTTTCTTTTTGGATGGTCCAGGAACTCTTGGCTGGAATCCGGCTCGATGAATAGACCAGCGAATCTTCGGGTCCGCCGCCGGGGCCGGGGTGCAGGATGATGGTTTTCGTACGGGTGCGGGCGTACTCGCGTCGTTGCACGCAGAATTTTCGTCGCGCGCCGATGACCCGAGCCGTGAGCATGGAGGGATTTTTGATCTCCAAAACCGCACCCTTCTTAACCACCTGACCGTCCAGCTTGAGCTCCAATTCCCGGGTTGTCAGATCCAGGACCTTGACCTTGATGCTGTCGGCACCGGCTTCTTTCAGCCAGCGATACTTCTGCCATTCTTTCTCCGCCGCCGCCGCCCGGTCCAGCTTCTTTTCGGCGGTGTCCATCTCCTTGGCGAAACGAACGACCTGCTCGCGAGCCGCTTCCAGTTTTTTCAATAGCCTCGCCGCCTCGCCGATGGTGACGAAGTTGTTCTTCAACAACTTGGCCTCGGAGATGCGGGCGATGGGCTCGGAGATGGTCTTGTCCATAATGTAGCCGTTGAGCTTCTTGAGCGCTTCCACCGCCAGATCGAGCGCCTTGCCGCCCTGCCGCCCGGGGGCGTTTTCAATCGTCATTTTCAAGGCCGAGATCGCAATGGTGGCCAACTGCCTGCTCTTGGCTTTGAGCAAAGCCGCGTTGGCCGACTGCGCGTCTTTGTTGAGCTGTTTGCCCGCATCGATGGCCAACTTTTTGGCGTGGGTATATTCCGCCCTGCGAGCCATCGCCGGGCTGGCATCGAAGTCGACGGGCGGATTGGGAGAAAAACCCGGCTCTTTGGCCAGAATGCGCTTGGTCAATCGCGCTTCCTCGGCAAGCTGCTTGGTCATGCCGCGGATGTTCTTCTCAGCCAAATCGAGCTTGCCCGCCTGCAGTTGCTTGCGAATCAAACTCTGCCTGTCGGCCATGGTCTTGTTGATGAAGGTGATTTGCTTTTTGTCCTGCTCGACCTGGCCAGCCGAGGCCGGGTTCACAGAGCAGACAAAAAGACACACACCCAGAATCGCCGAAATGAGTCCAGGAAATCGGTGCATGGTAAAAACCTCGAAAATGTCAGTTGTCTTGGGCGCCCGCGGAAATCCAGGAGTCAAGGAGCGACGCCTCATCGGAACTCAAGGCACCACCGATACGCAGGGTCATGTCCGAAATGCTGTCGGCGTTGCAGTCCGGAAAGCCGTCCAGGCTGAAGTTGGCTCGCACGGTCTCATCCAAGGCCGCGACCAAAAGACTGTCGCCCGGGGTTTGGCCGATGAAAGGCACGCCGTTGCAACCTTCGAAGTTGCCAAGCAGACCCGAGGCCGTGCCCTGCACGCCCTGGTAGGCCGTATCCCGGCTGCTCCAGTTTTGGCTGGCCTCGGTGCCGTCGGTGAAGCCGGCGGCATCCGGGGCATGACAGCCCGAGCATTGCTGGAAGCTGCCCGAATTGTACAAGGCGGTAAAACCCGATCCGCCCGTGGCCTCGCAAATGTTACTGGCATTGCAGACGAGGCCCGCGTTGCAGGTGCCGTCGGCCAGGCAAGCTTGACCCTCGGTGCCCTCTTCCAGGGGCCCACAAGCAACCATGGCCGCGATGGCCACGACAAAGACTGCACATTTGATCAATTTGTTCATGTCGATTCCTCCTCCTGTTTCCACATGCTGGCATCCATGGACGCTGAGGTCAATTGCCCTGAGCCCTGAGATCCAACAAGGTTAAGTAATTAGCGAACAAGCCTCGCTCCGATTCCCAGTTGGGGCTGCGGTTCCGGCACATGAAGGCATAGTCCATCTCCAGCAAGCGCCGAACGTCCCAGCGAAATTTCTCACGACCGAGTTTGCCTTGGAGAGCCAACTCGACATAGGCCTGAATCAAACGCAGACCCACGGGATTAACCCCGGAACCGGAGCGCTGATTGAACTCAGCGGAATTCATCAAACCTCGCTCCGTTGCCTTGATGGCATCATCGGAGCGACCCTGCTCGTGGGCGATCTCGGCCAAATGGTACTGGATGCGGGCCAGGTCAAGCAGGTCCTCATCCTTGTCTCCCGCCTCAAAACGCACTTTCACGAAGCCCAGGCGCTCAGTCCATGCCTCGGCCGCCGCATCCAACTTACCCATGCGACGCAAAGTCACCGCCCGCAGGCCGCTGAGCAATTCTCGATACTCAGCCTTGTCGAAGACGATCTTCGTTTCTTGTGCAGCGCGCTCGGGGCGCAAGGCAGCTCCTGCCTCAACAATGGCCTGGGCCCGATCCAGGCTCTTTAAGACCTCTTCCGTTTTACCCAATTCCATCGAAGCCCAGGCCCGGCGCAGTTCAAGCTTGAGTTTTCCGATGGGCGGCTGCCCATCCAACCTGGAGGCAAGCAAGTCCAAGTACTTTGCTGCTTGTCCGGCCTTGCCCTCCAGCAGGGAATACAAAATCATGCGATCGAGGACAAGGGGCCTGAAGGGCTCAAGTGCCTTATGCGAGCCCAAAAGCTTGTAGGCTTTCTCGGTTTCGGCGAGCGCCTCAGGCATTTTGTCGATGAAAAACAAGCTGCGCGCCCGAGCCATGCGCATCGCCAACTCACCATCCGGACGCACCTGAGGCAGGCGTTCTCTGCGCTCAAAATAGCGCAACGCAATGCGATGGTTTCCCTGGGACGCCTGCAAAAGCCCCAGGTTCATCAACAAAGAAGCCCGTGCGCGGGGGCGCTCGCGAGCCAGATCCAGGGCCAATAAATAATGATTGTGGGCCGAGATGGCGTCATGTCCTTGCCGGCTCAGCAGATGTCGCTGATGCAAAAGAAAACCCCAGAGATGCTGCACCTCCAAAGAGCGAGAAAGAGAGCCGGCCGCCTTCGCCACCAGGGAAATGGCCGAGTCGATCTGGAGGATCCGACCCATGGCCCGGCCATCCCGGGCGATGAGATAGGCCTGGGCGAAAGCCCAATTCGGATCATTCGGCTTGCGGGCATAGCGCTTGGCGAGTTGGCCACGCAGATCCTTGCGGCCTTCTTTGACCCAAGCTTCGGCAAAGCCCATCAGGGCTTCTAAGTCCCCGGTCTGAACCAGGGTCTGGAAAAAGTAGCCCCTGGCCTCGGGCAAATCCCCTGAGGCCTGCTCTTCGTAAGCGCGTTCCATCACGACCTTGCGAAACAAGGCCTCGGCGTACTTTCGCTCGGGGTGATCTCTTTTAAGCCACGAGGCCCAGGAAGTGGCGAACTGATATTGTAAGTACTCGTTGCCTGAGGCCGAGGCCATGCGCACGGTGGCCATCACCAAAGCCCGGCGACGGTCCACATCCCGATTGGCCTTGTAGCGTTCGAACAGGTTTTTTCTCACCTGCTCTTGATTGGCGTCGTCCAGGCTAAAAAGCTCCGCGGCCACGCCCAAGACCAAGGCCAATTCGCAATCTTCAGCCAAACCCTCCATGCTCTTTTGAACCATGCTGAGTCGTTCAGCCTGGGGCAGCCCCCGGACCAGCTCGGCCACATAGGCCTCCCCGTGAATCAGGCGACGCAAGGTGTCCAACTTCGGGTGACCGGCCATCAGGGTGTGCAGTGCCAGCAGAGCCTGTCTGTCCGCCGAAAGAGCGGCTATTCTTTCCAGCCTGGCGGCCACCAGTCTCAAGATCTGCAAATCGCTGACGCCATGCAGGTCCAAACCCGCGACGAGTTCGCCCGCCAACTTCTTTTGCCCTAAGTCCTCCGCCACCTCGGAGGCCAGGCTCAAGGCCATCGCCTTGATGTCGCCCTCGGAGGCAGCTGCCCGGCTTTGCAAGGAAGCCAACCTGCTCGACTCCTTCAAGCGATACGCATCACTGAGTTGGCCATGGGTCAACTCTCTGTCACCTCGACGATGGGCGATCAGCTCCAGCATCAACTCAGCCCAGTGCAGAACATCCTTCTCCTTGGAGCCTTCAACCGCGGCCCGCTCGGCATAAAATTCCGCTGACTCAAGCTCACCCAATTCCATGTGACGCGTACACATTTGCTTCAGAACCGGCAGCCTCTCATGACGGACTTTCGCCAGATGCCACAAACGGCCCAACAACAAAAGCTCGGTCCAATGATCTCGCGCCGAGCGCAATTCCGCACGCAGGGCCTTGGCTGTCCAGGCCGCGGGCACCGCGCCTTCCAGGGGCAGACTGTAGATATCCAATGAACCTGCGTGGCTGCAGGTCATGATGAGGCGGTCCGATGCAGGGGAAGGATATCGACAATTCCATTGGGCGGAGGTCAACTGCTCCGGCCTGACACCGGCCACAACGCCCCGCTCGGCATTGAAGGCCACCCTGAAAAGCACGCTGTTGTCATCGCCGTCGATTTGGCCGTCGCCGTTGGTGTCGTTGAGATACTGAGCGAAAACCAGATGCTTGCCGTCCGCTGAAAAAGCAGGAAAACCCGTGGTGCCGGGCAATTCCGCGTCAAAATGAATGACCTTTCCTTTGCGATCCAGGCGCTCAAGTCGCAAACCCTTGCCGGCCCGGTTGGCGAAACTGACCCCCACCCGACTGGCGGTGCGCTCAACGCCCACGTAGGCCAACCATTGTCCACTTGGACTCAAAGCCGCACCCAACATGTTGCGTTCAAGCAAGGTTTCGGCTTTGGCTCCTTTCTGCAAACTTTCAAAACGCTGCAAGCGAAAGTCCCCATGGAGATCGTCGCCGCGGGAAAGCACGCCCAGTCGTTTTTGCCCGAACCAAAGAGGCTGTAGCTCCGCGCTCATCCCATCGGTCAAGCAGCTGTGTTGTTTGGTGCCCAGGTCGAAAACACAGAGATCCCCGAGGGCATCTTCGCGGGTGCTGATGTAGGCCAGGGTCTTGCCGTCCGGGCTTATCTTGGGCCAGGACACATCGGCGTTCAAATCGAAAAGCAAACGCGGACCGGCATCGAGGGGCGACTGAATGAAAATCTCGGAAGTGGCGTTTCTGTCGCTCACGAAAAAGAGGCTTTCGCCGTCCGGACTCAACTCACCCATCATCTGGTTGGATGCCCCGGCGGTCAGCCGCTGAGGCACATGCAATGCCCTGCCCGCCTGGCTGGTTGAAGCCAGACCCAAACAAAACCCAAAAACCAAAACGACCAAAGGTCTGGAGGTCAGCACTTCTTGGCCTCCCACTTCCCGTCTTCCTGCTGCACCAGGGCACCGCAAACGCTACGTTGCAAGTTGCGGACGCGCCAAGCCTTCTTCACCTCCGCTTGGCCCGCCTTGGGCTCAAGTTGACCCAAACTGCGCCAGAGTTGACGCCGATGCAGATTCTGTCGTTCGAGAACACGGGTTTGCTCGCTTGCGTCCACATCCATGCGACAGTCATCCGGGCGGAGCACCAGCAAGCCATCGGAGGCCTCGCCTATGCAATGCGCGCGGAGCAACTCATCGACAAGAACGGCGTCCGAAACCACGCTGCTGCTCAGTTGGGCCAGTTGACCCAATGGTCCCTTTTTCTTTCCCGCGTCCTGCAGCTTGCTACCAGGAATGTCTTCGGCACGGGCCTGCATGCCCGCCTGCAGCAATTCTCCCTCCAGGGCATAAAACTCGCCGGCGGCCTGCACCTCCAAAGCGGTCTTGTGATCCAGCAAAACCACCTGGGGTGCCGAAATGCAACCGACGGCCAGGACAAGCAACAAAACGACCAGGCCGGACTCAAGCAAGATTTGCTTTTTCATCATTTTTCTCCTTCTTCAGCTACAGGCTTATCAAGGTCATCTGGCTTTTCGACGTCATCCGGGCCCGATGCTTCATCCCCGTCCAGGCCCGATGCTTCGACCCCCGTCATTCCCGAAGGCTTCTGTCGGGAATCCATGCTTCGTAAACCTGGATCCCCAGCAGAAGCACCTGGGGATGACGGCGCAACCGCGCCCAATCCCAACGCCCGCATTTGGGGCGCCACGAAACGATTCAGCAAGGGCCCCAAGGCCACTCCCTTAATTTCATCGATGCGCACAAAATCCACCGCGCCGCCCAGTTCCACTTTGGCGTCCAAAAATCCTTCCCGCATGCGAAGGCGCAGGAACTTGGGATAACCCACCTTCAGGCCCAGGCGCACCCGGTTGATGCCCACGTTCTCGCGATAAGGGTCCAAAAGGTCCAGCACATCCAGCAAGTGCCTGCTCCCGATGCGCACGACCTGAATCCGGCCCGAAAGGTCCAGCTTGGCCGGAGCCAGACTCAAGGTGGCGTTGGCGTCCAGCACATCCTTGCCCCCGCTGGGCCTGAGACCGGTCACGTTCCCCTTGAAGAACAAGTGAGGGTTGACCGGGTCCGCGTCGATGCGAAGTTGACCTGTGATCTTACCGCCACGCAAGCCCAGCTGGAGTTGGTCCAAACTAATACGCTGTTGCTCTATGCGAAGGTTCCCCGCCAAAGGCCCCATGGAATGGCCCATGATCTTTAGTTCATCCAAAGCGATGTAGTTTTGTCCGCGCAAGAAAGGATGCACATCGGAAAAACGTGCCTGGCTGTATAGGTTGTCTTTTCCCTGGCTGGCAAGCGCTATCCCGCCCCCGGGCTTTAATGCCAAATCCTCAATGATCGGAATGCGGCCATCGAGGCCCACGACTTCCAGCTTCGCCGAGGGCATCTTGATATGCAAGCCTTCCGCCTGTATCTGGGTGGCCACGCGATAGGCCTTCATGTCGCCGGACTGCACCTCGATCGGCATGCGAAGCATGCCCTTGGCCTCTATTCCCTGGGCTTTCAAATCAAGCTTGGACAGGTCCTGCTCGAAGGTGCCCGACAGCCGGAGGGCTTGCCTTCCCGGCATGCCGGAGTGGGCGACCTTGCCCACCTCGGCCAGACGCGCGATGCGGTCCAGGGCCAATTCCATGTTCAGGCGCGTGCCCGCCGCCGGATTGGACAGCTCGATCTTCTCGATGCGCAGGGCCTGCAAAGCGTCCAGGCGGCCCAGGATGGAGAAATCCAGATCACCCACCGGGTAACCCGCCACAAAACTTTGGCGCAGCTTGGCCAATTTCACCTGACCCTGAAAGCCGATGCGTGATCGCTCGGGCGCGCCCTTCGCCGTCATCTTTATCGTTTGCACCAGTCCCGAAAGTTCGGCTGAGTCACGGCCTTTCAACCAGCCCAGTCGCTCCACGTCCAGGACCTGCGACAGGGTCCACAGCTTTCCTTTTTTGTCCAGGTCGGCCCGCAGACTGAGCCTGGGGAGCTGCAAGCCCGCCGAAGCGGCCGCGTCGCTCAAGTTGAGAGCCCGGGCATCCAGTTGCAGGTGAGCCCGGCCAACAGCGGCAAAGGGGTCTTCGGCAAACCGAGGCAACCCTTGGCGATCGAATCTTTCGATCAGCCCCAAGAATTCACCTTGGCTTGTCGCGTCAAGCTTTACGCTCCGCCAATCGAGGGCCCAGGCACCCAGCAAATCGGGCGGCAACAAACCCTGCAACAAGGAAAGCTTGCTCAGGCCCAGGTCGGCTCGCCACATGAGTTTCTTCCGCGCCGCCTGATAGGCCGCGAGAAGCTTCACCTGGACATCCAAGCCCTTCGAGCCCTTGGCACTGGCCTGGAGCTCAAGCGAAGGCGCCCCGCGGTCCGCCGCCAATTTGAAGTCCAGATTCCAATCTCCCGGCAGAAGGCGCTTGCCCATGCTCACATCGCTAAGAAAAATTCGCCCATCTCCCCCGACTCGCCTTCCGGCCCTGACGAACAAACTCAAACGAGAAGGCTTGAGCCGCAGACTTCGTCCATCGGCAAGGCCCAGGCTATGGGCCTGCAATTGCAGCTTCAGTTTGGCGCTGGAACGCTCAGGCGAAAGCTGGTTCAGAGCAAGTTCGCTTATTTGGCCCGCAAGCTTCGCCCGCGTGAGTTCCGCCAAAAGGCTGCGGCCTTTCTTTCCGTCCTGCTCAAGCTTCAGGTAGCCCAAAGGCAGACGCCAATCCACCTGCCGGGGAATGGCTCCTTCCGTGGCGGTCTCGACTTCAAAACCCACCTTGCGGGCCTGAGCCAAGAGCGTCCCCACCTTGGCATGCAGGCGGCGAAGCTCAAGCTTGGCCTGGACCCGAGCGTGAGGTTTCCCCTCCTCCAGATGCAAATCCTTAAGGTCTAAGCGCAGACCCGTGGAATCCAAACTCGCCGAAAGCCCCGGCTTGCGAAGCCTGATTTTATCCAGGTCCAGTTCGATCTGAGCCTTGGCCGGTCCCCGCAGATTCAAGCTCAGGTCCTGAGCATCCAGCTTCAATGCCAGGCCTTCCAGGCTGATGCCGGAACCAAGCTTCACGGCCGCCACCGGCAGCTTGACGCTCAAAAGAATGGGCCCGGCCTGCTCCCGCTCCAGGGTCATCTCCAGGCCCAAGTCCTCTAAAATCAAATCCTCGCCACCCAGCGCATGCCGAACCTTCGCGAGTTGAGTTTTCACGCTCAGCTTGGCCCCTGTATCCATGGGATGCTGCAAATCCAGCTTCAGCTCTCCGGCGTCCAGCATCAAGGAAAGACCATCAATCCGGCTGCCCGGCAGAGCGAATGATTGGAGGTCCAACTTCGCAGTGATTTTGGGCGCCTCTTCCCCTGACAAGTTCAATTCCGTGCTCGCCTTCAGGCCCAAGACCTCAAACTGAAGCAGGGACAAGGAAGCGCATGAGAAACGGGATTGGATGCGACCCGAGTTGGGCAAACCCGCCTTGAGGTCCAAGCCCATGTCGTGGATTTCCAGTTCACCCGAAAGGTCTTTGGCCTCCAATTCAATCAGGCCCTTGGGCAACCAGCGAAGCAAAGGGCCTCCATTCAAACTGAAGGCCAGGCTCTTGAGCAAGGGCCCACTTCCCTCATCCGGCAAGCGAGCCAAGAGGCTGCCCTTCAAGCCGCCCCCAAGCAGATCCAGATTGCTTATCTTCAATTCAACCAGGCCCTCTTGCGCCAGGAAAATGACCTGTCCTTTTAGCTTGAGCAAGGGTTCGGGGCCCGGCGGCAACTCGGTCAAAAGCTCCTGCCGCAAAAGCTCCAAGCCCAGCTCAAACACCAGCTCTTTGTCGCCATGGCGCTTCAGGCTTTGGCGGATGGCCAGCTCAAGGGTCTTTGTCTCTCCAGCCTGCTCCTTAATCAAACGAAGACGACCGCCCACACCATCCTTGCCATCCTCGCCCAGATCAAGCTTCAGATCAGGCAAAGAACCCATCTCGCTTTCTTCGAGGCTGGCCGAAACAGCAGGGGTCGTCAGGTGCCAGCGCAGGTCTTCAGCGCGCTCGAAAAAAACCAGCTCAACAGCCCCCAACTCCACCTGCCCCAGCACAATCGGTGCCTTGAACTTTTGGAAAAGCTTCGACAAGCCCTCGTCGACATCCGCCTCGGGCTCGGGGGTCGGGTCAGTCGCAGGCTCTTCGGCCGGCGGGAACAATCGGTCCAGGGATGTTTTTCCATGCGCGTCGCGCACCACTGCAAGCTTGAGTCCTTCAAGCTTGAAGCGGTCGATGCGAGGCGTATCGGCCATGAGGCCGCCCAGGCTCCAATCCACCTCCAGCGCTCCAAGCTCGGCCAAACGCGGGGCGAGAGCCCTGTCGGCCGGGGCACTATCCAAATGAAAACCCGAAAGCCGCAGGCCGGACATCGGCGAGATGGAAAAAACCGCCCAGTCCAGGCTCAGGCCCATCTCCCTTTGGAGGTAGCTTTTAATCGGGCCCTTGACGCTGGGGTGATCCAAACGGCCCAAACTCAGACCAAGAACCATGACGGCCGCGACGAGGGCCAGCATGACACCGCCCAAGACCTTGAGCAGCATCATGAGCAATCGTCTTATTCGGCTCCTTTGCATGTTTTCCATTTCTTTCGGGCCTCGCCCAAAGGCATCATGTCCCGTTGCACTTTAAGATGCGTAGCCACTTCAGATCAACCCTTGCTTGCGAACGCAGCCAAAGCGGGTTAGGAAGGGCTTACGAGGTAAATATTCATGCTGGATCTAAACGCATTGGCCGAACAAGCAGCCCTCTTGTTGGTGGCACGCCATCGACCAAAATTGCATTCGGGAGAAGTCATCCAGGTTTTCATCACCAGCCACAAGGGCCTGAGACGAATATGCCTGGAGCTCAAAGATCCGGCCTTTGACCAATGCCTCGATCTGTATGTCGATCTGCCCGAGATGCCAGGCCTGGAAGACGAAGCCAAAGTGGCCCTGGGCCTGGACTTCTTAGACGGCGTCTTGGCCGAGCATCTGGATTCCGACCGCGAGGCCCTGCCCCGACCTCTCCGGCGGCCTGCGACGCCCCGATCTGGAGACCGAGGCGGACAGGCTTTTGGATGAGGGGGATGAGGATTAATTAACCATTTTACTGGTTCCACCAATTGGGGATGCAGAAGTCAAAGTCCACGCTTTGGTAAATGGTGTTCATGGTATCCAGGGAGGTGTCGATGTTCACCGAATCCTGGCCAATTCCGTAATCGTGGGTGTTCTTCAAACCGCAGGAGGCCATGGTGGTGCTGCCGGAGTTGGATACCGGGTTGTTGTAGACCGCCATGTTCCGGGCGTCGTCGATCAGCAGGCCAAACTGGGCGTTGGCGACGGTGTTGTCGTGCACCGTTCCGCCAAAGGTGTCGGTGTCATACCAGGCGTCCGAGCCGATATACAGACCGATTCCACACTGTCTTTGGGGGCCGCAGTCGATGGCGTTGCCCGAGGTCACCGTGCCGGTGTAGTTGCCGCTGGTTGTCGTCCAAGCGTGAATCATCAAACCGGCGAAGGTGGAACCCTCGAAGGAGGCTGTGTGCCAGATGGTGTTGTTCAGGATAGCGCAGTCGGTACATCCGCCGAAGATGATGTCGATGTCCGTGTTGTCGACGGCTTCGTTTTCGGTGAAGGTCGAGTTCTGAGCGTCGTGAACGGTCAGCCCGTCGGCCCACAGGCCTTGTAAGTTGTGGACCCCGTTGAAGGCGATGGTGTTGCGCCAGACCCGAATGTTGCTTCGGACCCCGGACACCTCGGCGCCGGTGCCGCAGAGCGCGTTCTTGGTCACCGAGTTGGTCAGGCCGCAGTCGTTGCAGCCCATCTGGATGTTGTAGCCATATTGATTGCTGCCGGCCGAGCAGGATTGTCCGGAGGCCGTGGACCGTCGTTCGACCTTGTTGCCGTTAACCACAATGTGGTCAACGTGGGTCCCCGGGCTGAGCATGCGCAGAATGCCGATGGTGTCGGCAAAGGAGATCGAGGCCTTCAGCTCGGCGCAGTCGTGGTTGTCCGTGGCGCATTTGGGCATGGACTCGTTCTTGCCCTCGCTGCGCAGGGTGATGGGCCTGGCGCTGATTTGCACCTGGTGGTCCATGCGATAGATGCCGGCGGGAAGCTCCAGGGTTTCTCCCGATGCCGTATTGTCGATGCAGTTCTGGATGGCCGTGGAAGCGTCGGTGTTGGTGCCGGCCAGCGAGCGAATGGCCTCACATACGTTCACGGTGCCGACGGTGATCGAAACGCTGGTGCCGAACTCGCCGAACCACTCCACGGCTTCCTGAAGCATGCGCCACTGGAAAGCGTATGTTCCGGAAGCGGCGGGCGCGGTGATCTGGAAGGTGAAAGTTTTGGATTCCCCGGGCGGGATGTTGTCGGCACCGTCTAAATTGGCGCGGTTGGTGCCCCAAGTGCTGTTGTCGCGGGGATTCTCGGCACCCAGCCGGTGGCCGGCGGCGTCGGTCCAATCGGTGGTGCCGATGTTCTCAAAGGTCACCGAGACCTCAAGGACCTCGGAGGGGTCCATGACCGCCGGGACGGTCTGGGCAACGAAGCGGGCGTCGTTGATGTTGGCCGCACTGCAAGTAAAGTCCAAGTCACAGACTTCCGCCATGATTTCGCAGTCCACACAAGTCCCGCCGTCCTTGCCGCAGACGCTGTCGCTTTGGCTTGCGTAAAGGATGCACTCATGCGCGCCGGTGCAGCAACCGTTGGTGCAGCTGTTGCTCGGACAGGTCGACCCGCAGCCGTCCTCGGCACCCTGACACTTGCCGGCGCAGTCGGGGCTGCATCCTTCGCAGCCGGTCAAGGCGCATTCTTCGCCCTCGACGCAAAGCGCTCCGGTCGCCGCACACACGCAGACACCCGCCGAGCAAGAATCCGACCTGACATCGGCGGTGCAATCCACGCAGTCGCCGCCCCCGGCACCGCAGCTTGTCGCCGACGAATCCCTGCAGGTCGTACCGTCGCAGCAGCCCGCGCAGTCATTGGCCAGGCAGTTGCCTTCGCAGCCGTCATCGGCGTCCGGGCACTTGCCGGTGCAATCCGGGATGCATTCGCCGGTACAACCTGTGGAGGTGCAGGCCTGGCCGTTTCCGCAGCGCGTTCCCTCCGCTTCGCAGATGCAGAAACCGGCCGAGCATGTGTCGGATTGCGCATCGGCCAAGCAGTCGACGCAGTCCAACCCGCCAATGCCGCAAGTAACAGGCGACTGTCGCATGCAGGTGTCACCTTCACAACAGCCATCGGGACAGGTTTGCGAGTTGCACTCGACTGAGTCTTCCCCGCATGAGGAAAAAAACATAAATCCAGCACAGACAAGGCAAGTCAGCAGTCTTGTTTTCACGGCATACGCTCCTCTGATCCGGGTAGTCCATCCTCGGATTCCTCGCAGGGCATGTCAAGGCACCCAAGAATTTGTTCAGGAATTGGCAACCTCGTTATTCCCGAATTGGCAACCTCGTCATTCCCGAATTGGCAACCTCGTCATTCCCGAATTGGCAACCTCGTCATTCCCGAAGGCTTCTGTCGGGAATCCATGCTTCGTAACCCTGGCACCCAGTCAAGTCAGCAACCCCGTCATTCCCGAAGGCTTCTGTCGGGAATATGCTTCGAGAATCTGGATCCCCAGCAGAAACATCTGGGGATGACGGCATAAGGTTGGGGATGACGGCATAAGGTTGGGGATGACGGCATAAGGTTGGGGATGACGGCATAAGGTTGGGGATGACGGCATAAGACTGGGGATACGGCTCAAGGCTGGGGATACGGATTAAGGCCGGGATGACGGATTAAGGCAGGCTCAGGCGTTCGAGAACTTCAAGCCCAAGTTCTCCAATACTTCGCTTGGCTGACCGCGCATGGCAAGCAACAAGGCCTGGCGGGCTTTTTCCCTGGGAATTTTTCGCCGCAACAGGATTTCCAAAAGCTTGTCGAAGCGCTCCCTGCGCCTTATCCCAACCTCAGTTAAGTCTCTTCGCTCACGAAAAAACTCCACCATGGTCGAGCCGCAGGGGCAGTTGCGATAGACCTCCACCACGGTCTTGTCTTCCTCTTCATCATGGGAAGATCGCAAACCGGTTGAGTTGTGCAAACCCTTGGTTTCACGCACCAAAAAATCCTCGGCCGAGTTGAAAACCTTTCCGCAGCGAGGGCAGGTGCGGGGAAAACTGTCGTCGGCGATGGCTTGAAGACCGCGATAGAGTTCCTCGGTATCCTCTCGCTCTTGCTCGGAAAGCGGTTCAAGACTCGCGCTCGCCTTGCGCATTTCCTCGTTGTGATTGTCCATAGCGAGCCTCATTCTTCGAAATTGCCTGCTGCCGTCCCGTCAAAGTCCGGGATCTGTTTCGCTCATCAGCAGAGTCCCTGCCCCGAAGTGTTCATCAAGTCCACATTCTTCCGCAAGTAAATATTCCGCGCACGCTGGGACGATGCCCTCAAGCCGACTTCGCTGCATGCAGACGGCCCCGTCCGCGTTCCACTCGGCCTCCATCAACCAATCATCGGCATCGGCACGAACGCCCAGACCGTCATAAAGGTTGACCCACACACCGTCTTCGGTGTGGGACTGTCCATTCCCACAGAAGTCGGCCCGCAAGAGACGGGTGCAGGCCTGCAGATGATCGCTCAGATCGCTCCATACACAACCGGCCCCCTGGGTACAAACATGAACTCGCCTCCAGGGTTGGTAGCCGGCCAGGATGCACTTGGCCACGGCGTATCCCTCGCAGGCAAAGGTAAAGGACCCAGGATCATCAATATGGGCTCCGCCGCCGGCAACGCCCTCTTCGAGATTCCATCGACCGTTGACGGGAATGGCGGAAATGGCCTGGCCCTCTGAATTCTCACCGCAAAGGGGCAAGTCCCTGCTGCCGTCCGAATAGGTCACGAAGTAACGCCGAACTTTCTTGTTGGCCTTATCGGCGTGATCACGCTTGATGTCCTGAACCCGCAGAGTCAGAAGACCGCCGTCATCCAGGATGGCCGAAAACGATGCGCCCACAAGAGCCTGTGAACCGATGGAGCTGCCGTCTTGTAACTGCCCATGAAAGACTGTCTTGGCCAGGCGAAGACTGCTCAAGGTTTCGCCCTCGGCACTGACCACGCCCTCCAGACTGACCGACAAGACCTGGCGTCCTTCAAGGCTGCAACCATTCAGGTCGGTGCCGTTTAGATCGCGACCGATGAGGGGCACTTTGTTGCCCAATAATTTGATTCGCGCGTCGTCGATCATCGCGGCATGTGCATCACCGTGCAAGCCCAGATACAGCAACAGGCCCACCAGCACACCGAGCAGAATGGTTCCAAAGGCGTCTTTCGCATCCCGAATTTTTCGATTGCTACTGGCGGTCATGACACTCATGGCAACCTCCTTGGCCAACAGAATTGTTGCCCAACAAGACTGCAAGGACCATGCCGCAAATCCCCGAAAATCCCCGAAAACAATGAGGCCCAGATTCAATACGCCCACTCCTCTGTAATGTTTGCTCTTTTCGGAATCCAGACAGGCCACTCAATTTCTCACTAAGTGCCTGGCACCTGGCCAATTTACTGTTTTTCTTAGCTGTTTGAGTGGGTCAAGCGGCATGGATGGGTCTATCGTGACCCACCCCTTAAGGCTTGATTGTAGGGTCCGCGCAAACGCGAAAACCCACGCTTACATCTCTGAAAGCAGGTTCAACGACTTCCCGATCCGTGAGCCGAGAGGAGTTCATGCCGAAGTAGAAACTGCCGCCCCGAGCCACCACCTGGCCTTCCTTCAAAGCCGAGCTGCACAGTTCCCAGACATTGCCGGCCATGTCCTGCAAACCGAAAGGACTGGCGGAAGAAGGATGGCTTCCCACCGCGTCGGGGCCCATGGCCTCGGTCTGCTTTCCGTAGGTCTCGTCAAAGTTGGCCTCATCGGGGGCGAGGTGCCAGCCGTGTGGATACTCCCGATCGTCTGTGCCCCTGGCCGCCCTTTCCCACTCCAATTCACTGCAAACCCTGGCCCCAGGCACCTTTCCACTGGCATCCAGCCAACGACCGTAAGCTTTGGCATCGTCCAATGTCACGCCGACCACCGGCATGCGCAACCAGTCCTGCCTGGCTCCGTGGGGCCGACCTGGATAAGTGATGACCTCACCACGCTTCACTTCAAAAACCTTGCTGGTGGGTTTGAAGCGCAAGGCCCAAGACCCGGACTCAAGGCGACGCAGCCCGACTGCTCCCGCGAAGCCCTCTTTGCCGACCCGAGGCGAGCGAAGTTTTTGCTGTTCCGGCGTCAAGCTCTCCAGGAAAACGATCCAATCTGCAAAACTCGTCTCGTGTGTAGCAATCCAATACGCCTCGGTCTTAATCTCGTGAATGGGCACGGCGTGAAAAAATTCCCGACGCTGATCATCTTCCGCACCCGAACCAAAGTAAAACGCGCCTGGGGGTATGTAGACAAATCCATCCAGAATGGGTTCCGCTTGACGGACAGGGGCCTTGATTGCCGGCCTGAGCCTGCCTCCCGGGACCATCCCCGCCGGCAAAGCGCCAAGGGCCTCCAGTCGGCTCAAGAAACCATCGCGCCGCTCTTGACAGCCGGCCGCCTGAGCCAAACGAGCTTGCAGCACCAAGGCCCTAACCAGTGCGCTCCGTACATCTTCGCGGCTCGGGTCCAGCCAGGCGGTGGACTCCAGCAAGCCGGAGGCCCCGGCCACTTGCTTGGCCAAGGTCTCCTCTTGCCGCCGAATGACTTGCCAATCCCCTTCCGCCTCGTCCAACTTGCCGGCATCGAACAAGACATAGGCAGCCAAGCGTGCCTTCTCCAGCCCGGGTCGTTCGGCCTCCACTTTCGCAAGGGTCCCAGCCCCCTGCCGGAGCCGCTTGTCCACCTTGGCCGCGAACTCGGCTTGCCGCAGCAAGTGCATACCCAAAAAGACGCTCAAGATCAGCAGAGGCAAGCCGAGAGAAAGACCCCAGCGCCACATGCGGGCACGCCGGTGTCTCCTGCGAGAAGCGACCAAGAAGGCCCGCTCTGTCTTGCTCAAGGCGATCTTGCTCAAGGCGGTGTTGCCCAATTCGCCGGCCTCGGCCAGTTGGGGTCCTTTCCACAAGAGGGCCGCGGAGTCGGACAAGCGCCGCCACTCAGCAGCTGCTTGCCTGAGCCGCTCCCTTAACTGACGGGCCTCGGCATTTTCGGCCAACCAGCGAGCCAACCTGCCCCATCCATGGACCAAGGATTCATGGGCGATGGCGAAAGCATGGCTCTCACCAGTCTGCCTGGCCACCACCAAACGACCTCGGACCAGGGCGTCTGTGGCCAGGCGCCGGTCCTTGTTTTCCAACCCAAGATCCGCGGATGTCCGCTGAGCCCGCGTACCGTCCGGAAGCAACAAGGCCAACATGATGCTTCGGGCAACAGGGCGTACCCGGGGGAGCATCTGGTCAAGCACTTGATCCGCGTGTCGACTCAAGGCCCCGGACACCCCGCCGATGCGCTGCAGGGCTTCCCGGCCGATGACCTGTTTTTCGCCTCGAGCCTCCCAGAGTTCCGCTAAGGCAAACTGAAGAAGGGGCAAGCCGCCCTCGGCCTCTTCGGTGGCCTGGACCAATTCGTCGAGCAGTTCTTCAGATTCAAAGACCACGCCCTTGGCCTTGGCCGGTCCGGTGATGGCCTCGCGCAGTCGTTCGGTGCTCAAGGGGCGCAGGAAATACAAAGCACGGGCCAGGCCATCCGCAAAAGCCGGCAGGCTGGCCAGGCGGCTCAAGTGATCACCCCGCACCGTGGCCAACACCCGCAGACCGGGTATGGGCTGAACCAACCAGGCCAGGACCTGGACAGTCGCCGTCCTCTGTTCGGGAAGGCTCTGCGTCAACAACTCTTCGAGCTGATCCACAAACAAGACCAGGCCGCGCTCTTGTCCCAGTTGACGGCTCACCTGCCGACTGGCCCCCAGGGGATCTTCTTGCAACAATTTTTCAAACGGGGCTTGCTCCATCTCAAGAGAAATCGCCAGTGCACGGGCCAGGGCCTCCAAGGGACGTTGCCCCGGCACCATGCTGACGCTTTGCCAACGCCGATTCTCCCCAAGCCAGTCCGCCACCCGGGGCAAAACCGCCGCACGGCAAAGGGACGACTTGCCCACACCGCTGTCCCCGACCACCAACACGGCAGATTCGCGCTTGAGTCTTTCCAAAATCATGCGCGTTTCCGAATCCCGCCCGAAAAACAAATTGCGGTGCTCGGCTTCAAAAGCATAAAGGCCCCGATAGGGATTGCCTTCCGGGGTGATGGTGCCGCGTGCGCTCTTGCCCAAGCCCGCCAAAGCAGAACGCAGGGCGTTGCCGTCGGCATATCGGTCGGCCGGATCTCGCCGAAGGCAACGTTCCACCACGGCGACCAGGCCCGGGTCCACGGCATCGACAAGCTTCGCCAGCGAAGGAGGATCCTCATTGCAGACCTTTTCCCTCAACCTGCCGATGTCCTTCTCCACATAAGGAGGCCGGCCCGCGCAAAGAGCAAAGACCAAAGCCCCAAAAGCGTAAACATCGGAGGCATAACTGGCCTCCCGCCCAGCCCAGAGCTCGGGTGCCATATAACGAGGTGAACCCATCAAGGTGCCGGGCATGGTCAACTGCATACCGTCTTGCGGCGATGAATCGGCGATGACAGGCGTCTCAGGCCTGGTCCCAGCTAAGCTGGCGTCATCATCGAGCGAAGCAGGCCGAATCCCCATCGGCGTGGCGTCATCATCAAGCGCCGCGGGCTTGATGCCCGCCGGTGTGGCGTCCGGGTCCACACTTTCTTCTTCTTCTCCACCCGTTTTCAGGTCGGGCAGTTCGGGCACAAACCCAGCGCCGGCTCCCTCCACAAACTTGGCGATGCCGAAATCCAACAACTTGGCGACACCCTGCTTGCTCAAAATCACATTGGCAGGCTTAATGTCCCGATGCAAAATGCCCCGCCCATGAGCACAGGCAAGCGCACCGGCCACATCGGTGGCCACGGACAGAATCTTGTCCGCGGGCAAC
>JAFCZJ010000258.1 GCA_019314375.1 Deltaproteobacteria bacterium
GATGGAAGACGTTATCTGCGTCATTTTGATTGGCTTGCTGTGCCTGGCCCTGGTCGTGGTGGCGCTGGTTTTGCCCATCGTGGCCATCGTCAAGGCGGGCCGGGCTCGACGCCAGGGCCAGACGCTCAACGACTACACTGAGCGGCTCTATAAGCAGGTTGTCGATCTGCGTAAATACATCGTGAGCCTGCACAAACGCCTGGATGGTTTGCAAACAGACAGCCTGGAAGAAGTAGCCCCGGAGCCCGAAGCCGAGGCAGTGGCACCCAAGCCCGGCCTGGACACGGGAGAAGACCTGCACTTGACCGAGCCACCCCCCCTCCAGGTCGAAGAAGCCAGGGCGGACAAGAAAGTCGACCTGGCGGCATCTCCGGAGGAACAGGCCGCGGGGCAGCAGGCGGCAGGAGCGCAGGCGGCACCTCCGGAGGAACAGGCCGCAGGGCAGCAGACTGCGGCAGAACCGGGGGCGGTAGAAGCCCCGGAAACTCCGGTTGCGGCTTTGCCTGTCGCCGAATCTAAGCCGACCGGGACGCCCCCAAGCGCCGACAAGCCCCAGAGCCTCGAAGAGAAAATCGGCCTTGCCTTGATCGCCATCGTGGTGGTGGGCTGGTTTTTCAAGTACATGGTGGACAACGAGTGGATCGGCCCCTGGGGCCGCGTAGCCATCGGCGCGGTTGTGGGCGCGGCCTTGCTTGCCTGGGGTGAATTTCTCGACAAGCGCAAGAAGCGTACCCACCCCTACTTCATCCAGAGCGTATTGGGCATCGGCTTGTCCATCCTGCTGATCACGACTTACGCAAGTTTCGCCTTCTACCATCTTCTGCCGGTGGCCCTGGCCTTCGTGGTGGTGGCGGTGCTCTGCTTGCTGGGCGGCGCCTTGGCCATCGTACATCGCTCGGAGCCCATTCTGATCCTGTCGCTCCTGGCTGTCTTTCTCAACCCCGTCATGCTTTCGACCGGCGTGGACCGCCCTTTGGCGCTCTTTGCCTATCTCTTGGTCATGACCTCGGGTGCCTTGGTGGTGGCCGCTCGCTTCCACTTCCGCGTGGCCATCTGGGTGGCCGTCGCCGGTGTCACCGCCTTGTTCATCGGCTGGTATGATCGTTTCTTCGACATCAGCCCGCCACCCGCAGCGGGCACTTACGACAGAATGCCCGAAGACATGCAGGGCGCATATTTCCCCATGGTGGCCCGCTGGATCCCCTTGCTCTTCGCCGGCCTCTTTTCCCTCCAGTGGGTGGGCATCGGTGCCTGGATGAAACGCCAGGCATACAAAGTGACTCCGGTGGCTCTCTACCTCATGGCGGCCGTGGCCGCTCATTCGGCCTATGCGGCTCTGCTCTATGATCACCCCATCGCCCTGGGCGCTGTCCTATGCGCCCTGGCCGCGGGCTTTGCCGCCTTGCTCTTGCACGAGGACCACGCCGACTGGATGGGCCTGCCCATGCTGGCCTCTTTTGCGGTGATGGCGAGCCTGACCGACGAATTTCCCGCCTCGCGCCTTGTGCCCATGATGGTCCTCACCGGCGGCGTGAGCGCAATTTACTTCGGCGTATTCATGCGCTCGGGCCTGCGCTCCGGCCGGCTGGGTTCGGTGCGTTCGCTGCTGCTCATGTGCGGAGCCGGGCTGGGCCTGATCTTCCTCTCGGGCCTGTTCATGATGCCCAAACACCTTCATGCCTTCTCCCTGATGGTGACGGGCCTGGCCGGCGTCTTCCTTTTGCTGGCCATGGTCGCGCGCTCGGTGGGTGTCTTGCTGGGTGCCTTCATCGTGGGCTTTTTGGCCCTGACCACCACCGGGGTGGGGAACGAACCCGAAAACGTGCAGGTCGGCTTGCTGCTCATCAGCGGCCTCTGGTTCCTTTTGCACATGGGCTTTTTGTCCTGGGACTTGTTCGTTCGCGGCAGCCCCTGGTCGGGCGGTCGCATGCTGGTCTTAGCCGGTGCCGGCCTGGGATTCATGGCGCTCGCGCTGATGGTTACCCCGGACTCCGCCGATCTAATCAGAGCGGCCTTGTCGCTGGGCATCGGCTTTGTCTACTTGCTCTTCGGCGCCCGCATGCTCAAGATTGGGCGTTACGGGCAGGACCGGGCCTTGATGCCCCTTGGGCTTGCCGTGACTTTCTTTACCATGTCCGTGGCCTTCCTCTTAAGCGGCCCCAGCATCACCGTGGTCTGGACCCTGGAAGCCGGCGTCCTGGCCTGGCTTGCCACCCGCGCCCGTCGCAATGACATCCCCGGCCACCCCGGCTGGCTCATCGGCTCGCTGGTCGTCTTCTGCCTGGCCCTGCTGCGCTTTTTTGCCGAAGACCTGCCCTGGCTGGAGGCGCAGTACTGGCTCTTCGTCTCGACCGATGGCCAAGAAGGGCTGCTTTCGCCCACGGCCTTCCTTCACCCCCGTGCCTGGGCACAGATGGCCCTGGGCGCGATCATGCTGGGCTCGGCCCGATTCCTGGCCCGCATCACGGCCCGATCCTTCTTCAAAATTTCAGCCGGTATCCTGGTGGTGGCAGGCCATCTCACCTTGCTCTGCCTGTTCATCAACGAAGCCTGCATCCTCTTCACCGCTTGGCCCGCTGCAATCCCGGCCGGCCTGCCGGCCGATGAGTTTCGCGTCATGATGTCCCAGTGGGACATCGCCATTTCCGCCCAGGCCACGCGCATGCAAATGGTCACCACCATCGTCATGGGCCTGTACGCGGCCGTGCTCTTAGTCCTTGGTTTCGCAGCCAAACACACCATGCATCGCATCCTGGGCATCATCTTATTCGGTATCACCTTGCTGAAACTGGGCCTCTACGACATCTGGTCTTTGGAGACCATCTTCAAGATCGCCGTGGGTGCCGCCATCGCGGCATTGTTCCTGGCCGGCGGCTATCTCTATGCCCGGTTCTCCGATCGCATCAAGAGCCTGATCATCGAAGGAGGCGAAAAAATGCTGTTATCCATCCTGGCCGCCCTGGCCCTTAGCGCAGCCCTGGCGATCCCTGGCACCGCCCATGCCGCCCAAATAGAAAAATACGCGCAACGAGCGAGCATTCAAGGTGTGACCGACGGCGGCGATCACCGCATCATCGTGACGCCGGAGATATACGGCGCCAGCCTGACCCACCCCGACCTGAGGGATCTGCGACTGATGGGCCCGGACGGACAGGAAGTACCCTGGCTGAGACGTTTCGTTTGGCGACCCGGCGGACGAAAGCCGCTGGCGGCCCGAGTTTACGATCCGGTGCAACTGCCTGACGGCTCAAGCCAGGCTGTCCTCGATTTGGGCGAAGGACCGCCGGCCCACAACCGCATCGCCTTGTCCATCTCGGGACACGACTACCTGCGCCGCACCCGCATTGAATCAAGCCGCGACGGCAAAGACTTCGGACTGCTGACCGAAGGTGCCTATGTTTTCGACGTACTCTCCAACGGCCCGCGCGCGACGCGCAACGAACTCAACTACCCTGTTTCCCAAGCCCGCTACCTGCGGGTAAGCCTCTTGCCCGGCAGTGACAAACAAACCCTGCGCATCAAGGCGGCCACCGTCCTGGGCAAAGAACACATACGCCCCGGCACGGCCGAAAAATCGATAGACTTGCCCTTCATGGGCAAAGTCGAGCGCAAAAAGAAACAAAGCATCCAGGCCCTGGAGCGCCTGCCCAAGGGCGTGCCTTTCTCCCGCCTGAGCATCCAGGTAAGCCAAGGTGAGTTCGTACGGCGCGTGCGGGTGGAATCCTCCACCCATCGTCAGGCCTGGTTTCTGGTGGGTGGCGGCGTCATTTACCGCGTCAAGCGCCAGGATGCCGATCAAGCCGTCACCATCGACGAGAACCTCGAGCTGCCCATTTCCCCGGGGGGAAGACCCTTCTTGCGCCTGGTCATCGACGACGGCGACGACGCTCCCCTGGAAATCAGTTCCGCCCAGGTCCAGTATCGAGTTGAGGAGCTGATTTTCCGGGCCAGGTCCGGCGGAGCACACCATTTGCTTCTGGGTTGGGACAAGGCCAAACAACCCCGCTATGATCTGTCGGCCCAACTGGCCAAAGGTGGCGGCACCGGACTCAAAACAGTAACCATGAGCGCCCTGAGCCCCAACCCCGATTTTGGCAAGGACCAAAAACCAAAAGGCCCCGCGCCCTGGACCGAGCGCAACAAGCTATTGCTGCAAATCGGCGTCGGGATCCTGGCCTTGCTTCTGGGCGTCTGGACCGTATTGCTACTTCGGCGCGGCAGCCGAAAAGAATCATGATCATGATGAAACGCGCCATACCCATTATTTCCATCTTGCTGATGCTGGGCTTTGCGGGCAAAGCATCGGGCGAAGAGCAGGTCATCCAGGTTCATCTCAACGACAAGGTCCTGCCGGGCAAGAAGCCCAGTTTGGACGTCACGGTCAAGGTGGATCTGAAGCATCTGGTCTTGGACCTGAAACGCAACGACGGCAAACGGGTGCAACTGACCAAGACCCAAATCCCTCGTGGGTCCAAGCGTACATTCGAGTTGCCCCAGGATCGCGAAAAGCACCGATGGAAGGGAAGCCTGACGGCGACTTTCCTTACCGGCGAATCGGGTGCCATGAATTTGCAGTTCGAAACCCTGCAAGTACCCAGCATGGGGCTGGACGTCCGCTACGATGAGTTGGATTTGGACAAGCATGAACTCACACTGCGGGCCAAGCGCCCCGTGGTCCACGTGGGCTACGAAATAACAGGCGAGGACGGCTCAAGCATCGGCGAGGGAGAGTGGAAACCCACCCCGGCCGGCACCCAGGTCTTTGTGCGGTGGCAACAGCCCAAGAATCTCAAGGTGCTCAAAATGCGCCTGACCGCCCATGACGAAGAAGGCTTCACCGAGGATCTCGAGCTCATCCCCTGGCGCTGGAGCGTACCCCACGAAGAAGTGATCTTCGAGACCGGCAAATGGGACATCCGTGACACGGAAGCCCCGAAATTGGACAAGAGCTACTTGCTGATCCGGGATGGCCTCACCAAGTACGGCAAACTCTTGCCCATCAAACTCTACATCTCCGGTCACACGGACACGGTGGGCACCAATGACTCCAACCAGGTCTTGAGTGAGAAAAGGGCCCGGTCCATCGCGCGCTTTTTGCGAAAAAAGGGCTTCGCCCATCCCATCTACTTCCAGGGATTCGGGGAGCGGTCCTTAAGT
>JAFCZJ010000259.1 GCA_019314375.1 Deltaproteobacteria bacterium
GAAGCCTGAGAAGGCCGAGAAGCCTGAGAAGGCCGAGAAGCCTGAGAAGGCCGAGAAGCCTGAGAAGGCCGAGAAGCCTGAGAAGGCCGAGAAGCCTGAGAAGGCCGAGAAGCCCAAGGCCCCCAAGGAGAAGAAGCCCAAGCCAGAAGCAGAGGCCACTCCGGAAGCAAAAACCACTCCGGAAGCAGAAACCCCTCAGGACTGACCGCCCAGAAACTATTCACCCACCCAGAAACTATTCACCTGGCACCCAGATGACCGCAGCCAGATGACCGGCCCCAGAAACTATTCACCTGGCACCCAGATGACCGCAGCCAGATGACCGGCTCGGCTCATCGACCGCCAGGCCAAACAGGCGTGCATCTTCGCGCTCATCCCGCGAACTGTCGAAGGGCCTTGGCCAGCGAATTGCCATCGCTCCCCAGGTTCCATTCTCTAAGGGCACGCCAGAGGGCACGCAGCTCCCCCGGCAGTCGGGCTTCCAATCGGGTCCACAGCACGGCCAATTGCCAGTCGCCGACGGACAGCGGCCCCACCAGGGACTCGGCCAAGCTGAGCGCCTGCTGCGCCGTGCGCCGGGCCTTGCGAGATTGGCCGGACTGGAACTGGGCGCTGGCCATCATGGCCAACAGCACGATCCGGTTGTTCCGGCTGTCCGGGTTCCGCTCCAGCGCCTGTTCCCCCAGCGTGAATGCCGCTCGCACATGACCGGCCAGCAACTCAACCTGGATGAGCTCGGTCAACACCTTGAGATCTTCGGGATCTTGCCGTCGAAGACGACGCAAGGTCTCGACCGCCTCTTTGAATTCCCCCAGTCGCCACTGGAGTCGTGCCAGGGAAAGCCGGGCGTTCATGCGCTTCGGATCCTTTTTCACCATGGACTGGGCGAGCGTCTTCGCCTCCGAGTATGCCGCCGCCGCCGCTTTGGCATGTCCAAAAATAGACTCCAGATCCCCCCGGAGCATTCCCTCATCGACGGCGACCCCCTTCAGCTCCTGATCATCCGGGCCGAGCTGCAGCAAACGCAAAACCGTCTCCCGGTAGCGCTCAGACAGAGCCCGGGATTGTTCCCGCTTCCCCTGGCTCAAGGCCAGCCGAAGGGCCCTGCCCAGCGATTCCGCCAGCAACTGAACGGTCATGCTGTTGCCTGACTTGCCTTCCAGCAGCGCTTCGGCCATCCGAAGCTGCGTATCGAGGTACTTCTGCGCCGACGGAAAGTCACCCAAAGTCGCGGCGAGGTCGGAAAGGCGAGCGTGGGACAGCGCCACGTTGAGCCGCATGCCCTCGCTCTTGGGTCGTGCGGCGACAAGTTGCAGATCATAGCTCAGCGCCCGATCAAGCAACCCGCGGGCTTCGGTCAGGTGCCCGCCGGACAACTCGAGCTCAGCCAACAAGTCCAAGACATAGGATGCCTGGGAAGAAAAGACGACGTCTTTGGGCGCATCGACCAGCAGTCGCTCGTAACGTTCCAGGGCGCGTCGCATATTTCGCCGCGCCTCTTCGGCCTGGCCTGACCGCTCCAGGACTTGACCGAGATGCATTTCGCAACGAGCCGCGGTGTTGGCAAAAATCTTGTTTGTCGGATCGATTCCCGCGGTCAAGTCCGCCATGGCCACGGCACGGCGCAGTTGCTCCAAAGCCGCCTTGGAATTCCCCATGGAAAACTCAAGCATCCCGAACCAATCCAGGCTGGAGGCATAGCCTCTCTTCCAGCGTGGATTGCTCGGGGCAAGCCGCATGATTTTCTCTAAAACGGCGAGATCCTGCTGCCGGAACTCTCGAGAAGCCTGCATCTGACCCAGGTCCTTGCTGACAAGGGCGAGGGCATCATAGGTGCAGGCCAAGGAAAACAGGTAGTTGACATTCCGAGGTGCCAAAGCCGTCAGGCGCTTGGCCTCCTTCATCGAGTCCGCGTACATGGTCCGCGCCTGGGACAGCTTCCCCTGGTTGCACAACAGATTGCCGATGAGAAGCTCGATCTGCGAGATGGACTTCGTGGTCTCGACGGAGTTGGAAGACGGGCCCGCCGCCTCTTTGGCCTGAGCGAGCGCCCCCCGAAGCAGGGTCATCGCCTCACTCCCCTTCGACGTCCGCAGCAGCCCCCGGGCCAAGGTGTAGTTGGTGTCCGCCTGCAGAAGCAGGATCTTTGGATCCTTGGGGGCCGCAAGCTTGAGGTCTTTTAAAATCCGCAACGCAATGCGGCTGGCCTTGAGCCCACCTTCGATGTTTCCCGCGACCAAAGACAGATGACCCACTTGGTTATATGCGCGCGCCAAATCCAGGCGTTCATTTGCATCGCCCGAATCCGGGTCCACCTCGGCCTCGTAGTAGCGCAGGCTGCGGTCGAGCACCGCCTTCCGAGTCTCGGTGGATTCGGGCGAATTGGCGAGCTCGGGCAGCAGATCGCTGACCAAATAGTTGGCGAAGGTCAGCGCCGATTGGCGCTGGACTTGGGCTTGATCCCGCTCCGCGGCGATGCGCCGTAACGAGACGCCCAGCACGATGGCCAGCAGCAGAGTCCCGACAACGCCGACCGCGAATGCCAAACGGTTGCTGTCGATGAGGCGCTTGATCAGTGCCCAGGAGCTGTACTCGTGCGCCTTGACACGGTCACCGGTCAGGTAAGCTTCGATCTCAGAAGCCAACTTTCGGGCATCCTGATAGCGGGCGGCCTGGTCCTTCTGGAGCGCCTTTTCCGCGATGGCGCCCAGTTCGGGAGGCAACTCCGGACAGAGGCTACGGGCTGGCCTGAGTTGCCCACTCATGACCTTGCCCAACACCTCCAAGCTGTTCGTGCCTTCAAAGGGCGGCTGCCCGGTCAAGATCTCGTATAGCACCGCTCCCAGGCTCCACACATCCGAACGTTCGTCTATGGCCTCGATCTCGCCGAAGGCCTGCTCGGGGCTCATATACAGCGGCGTGCCCATTATCGCCCCGACCTCGGTTTTGCTGCTGCTCGTCACCCTCAGCAGCAGCAAATCCTCTTTCAGATCCGTGCCCCGCAAATCCACCTGGCCGCGAACCTTGGCCAGACCCCAGTCGAGCACCACCGTTTCACCGAACTCGCCGAGCATCACGTTCTCTGGTTTGATATCGCGATGGATGATGCCGCGGGAGTGGGCATAGGCCACGGCGTGGCAGATGTCCGAGAAGTGAGTCAAGAGCTTCAGCCGGTCAGCGAGCCCTCGACAATCCGCAATGGCCAACGACAAAGTCCGGCCCCGCACCAGTTTCATCGAGTAATACAGCGAACCGTCCTTGCGGCGACCCAGCTCGTATACGGGGACGATGTTGGGGTGCTCGAGCTGGCCGGTAATCCGAGCCTCGCGCAGAAAGCGCACGACAACCGAAGACATCCTCTGCATGGAGGCAGCTTGGCCGTCCGGCAAGGCCAGCTCCGGCAGCAACTCCTTGATGGCAACCTCCCGACCCAGGTGATCGTCAAAGGCGACCAGCACCCGCCCGATACCGCCGCGGCCGATCTCTGCCGCATCCTTGTCTCCGGGCTGTTGGGAGGCGTCCTTCGAGCACAGATTGTATCGCCCTGGATGCTCCGCGGTCACCGTAACCATGTCCTCTTCAAAATCCACAGTCGAAGGTTCGGGGCAGCCCTCGGATCGCTTGGCCGACTCGACGGTAGTCACATGGGACAAGCCGCCGAAGCTCAGCAGGACCGCCTGATCGCCGCCCAGAGCCTGCAAGGTCTTTTCTGAATCACCACCATGGGCCTGGATGGCATCGGCCACCATGTCCTTGAGCATCCGACAGATCTCGGGCGTGACCTCGCCGGATTCCTCGATCCGCTCCGCCAGTCCTCGTTCGCGATCCGACGCCCATTCGGCACCGGCGCTCATCACCTGACGCGGGGTAAGCAGTCCCAGCTGGACACCCAGGACCCCGAAAAGTAGGTCCGTCTTCGCACTCATTCATTCCCTCCAGGCTGACAACTATTCGTCATAGCTGATGTTCTCCACCGTCTCCGTGGCGATCACAGCCAGATCGGCGTCCAAATAGCGCAGCTCGGCGGGGTTGACCTTATCATCCAAAACGACGGCATGGACGCCGTCCAAAGCCTCATCGAAGACCATGAGGAAGGTCGCGGGCAGACCGTGGTGGATGCAGGACAAAGCGAGACCGTAGAAGTCGGTGGTCTCGCGCTCCTCTTGGCCACGCTGGAAAAACCCACGACTGGGATCGCCGTAGAAATCGGGACAGATGCCAGCGCCCAGCGTTTTGGCGCAACCTTCGTAGTAGAAATAGTCGAATGTGACCTGATCCCCGTTGCCGGCCGTGGCCGTGACGTGCCCGGGCGTGTTCTCGTCCAACCGGTCGCAGGGGTAGGTGCCCGGTCCCAAATTGGCGGGCATTTCCCAGATGGTTCCCGCCTGGCATTCCAGGTAGAAACCGAAGCTGACTTCGAAGGTCCCGGCAGCAGCCTGGAATCCTTGGCGGTAATTGAAAATGCAATACTCCGGAAACTCGTCCCAGGCCGCTTGCCGCCAAAGGCGGAACTGGCCGGGGCCCAAGGCCGTGGCTTCCGCGCCGTCCGGAGAGCAGAGCACTTGCCCGATGAGATCCAGCTCGAACTGCTCCTGGTCCAAGGGCAGGCCGTGATCGCCCACCAAAAGCGAAGCCCGGAATTTAAACAGGGGCAGCTGCAGCGAATTCCAGAGCCCGTTCATGCTGCAGAGCTCA
>JAFCZJ010000260.1 GCA_019314375.1 Deltaproteobacteria bacterium
CTCGAACAACTGGACAGCCCCCTCGCCAAAGCCCGCCTGGAAGCCGAACTGGCCCGCTACCAGGCATTCATAGACCACAGCCTGCCCCTGATCGAAGCCATGTCCGCAGGCGTCCTGGACTCTGCTCAGTCAGCGGATCTCCGCAACTTCATCGCAACCCTGGAAGGGCCCGAACCGCCAATCATCGGCTCCACCACCCTGCCCTACCAAAACCTGGCGGCGGCCCAGCGCCTACCCCTGGAAGAACCCAACCTTACCCCCGCCTACAAAGGCGGCAACCAAACCATACAACCAGCAGACCGCCAGGCCAGCCCCACGGCCCCGCTTTCTCAAGCCATCGTGAACAAGGCCCGAGAGCTCAATTGGAATCCGGTCAACATCTTCGACTACGTCTACAACTATGTGGGGACCGAGTGGTATCATGGAAGTATGAAAGGGGCGGAACAGACCCTACTCCAAGGTTCCGGCAACGACTGCGATCAAGCGTCCTTGCTGGTGGCCCTGCTGCGAGCATCAGGCTATCCAGCCCGCTTCGTAGTCGGCGTGGGCCGCTTACTCGATCTGGACCGAGCCCCTCTTGTTTTTGGCGTCGAGAACACCCAGCAAGTCCTACAGCTCCTGCGCAGAGCAGGCATCCCCCACGCCCAGGAGCTTTCCGCCGGCAAACTATCCAACATCCGCTTCGAGCGCGTCTGGGTCGAGGCCTACCTCCCCTTTACCGACTACCGAGGCAGCGCAATGGAAGAAGGCGGCGAGCTCTGGACGCCCATGGACACCAGCCTCAAAGCCGCCGGCTACGAACTCAACGAGCCCCCGAGCCTACCCGAAGCTCTCGACCTAACAAGCATCTCAGGAAACTACCTACAAGCTGATCGTCCCGAAACGCCGCTCGAATTCTTGAAGGCCGAGATCGAGGTTTTACTGGACGCAACCCAAGCCGATCACACTTACGAAGATCTCCTCCAGACCCGAGAACAAAAGCCCCAGCACCAAGACATCCTCCCCTCGGGCCTACCCTTTCTCACAGCGCTTGTGACTTCAGAGTCCACCTCCCTACCCGAACGCCTCCTACACAAGGTCAAGTTCACGGCCTACGACGCCATGGATCCAGGCCAGGTATTTTTCGACCTAACCTTGCCGGCACACCAACTCAGCAACCGCTCCATTGCCCTACGCTACGAACCCGAAACCGTCGAAGACCAAGAGATCATCAACTCCTTCGGCGGCCTAGGCGCCACCCCGGCCTACCTGGTCAGGCTACGCCCCGTCCTTACGGTGGCCGGACAACGCCTGGCCATCGGCACGGCCGGTCTGCCCATGGGTGCCGACGCCCGCTTAATCATTGAACTTGCAGGCCCCGCGGGCACGAAGCGCTTCGTCAATGAGTTGGTCGTCGGCAACCTGACGGTCATGGCCCTGGTAGCAGGCCGACCCATACTGGCCGGGCCCCTGGCCTTGGAGCAGAAAGGAGCAGAGCGCATCTACTTCGACGAGGCCTTGAGGTACCTGCTTCGCTGGCAGGCGGCCGAGAAGGAGCTTGCCTCTTTGCTGCGCCTGAAACTCCTTCACCCCGCGCCCCAGGTGGTAACCCTGGGCGGTGTAGTCCAGGTCAACCAGGTGCTGGGCGTACCCCACGAGTTCACCTGGAAGGGTGCCTTCGTGGACGCGGATCTCCGGCAGGTAGAGCTGGTCGGAGACAACGCCGCCAAAAAACTCTTCATGGACCTAAGCGGCCTGCAAGGATCGGTCTTAGAAGACCGGGTCCTACGCGAAGACCTCGGCGTGGACAGCATCTCAACAGCAAGATTGTTGGCCATAGCCAACAACCAGGGCATCCCGCTGGTGACGATAGACGCCTCCAACATAGACACCCTCTTGCCCACCCTGCCCTTCGGCACCAAGGTGTCACAGGACATCCGAGACGCGGTGCAGCAAGGCCAGCAGGTGCTGGTGCCCGACAGGATGCTGACGGTCGGCGTCTGGACCGGCGTGGGCTACATGAGAAGCGATCCGCTGACCGGCGAAGCCGGCTGGATGCTTAGTGGGCTGATCGCTGGGGCGTATACGGTGGTGGACCGGGCATCATGGCCGGGCGTGCTGGGCATCATTCTGGAAACCATGATGATCAGTCCACCAAACTTCGACGAGTATGGTGCCCACTCCATAGCCAAGCTGCTGTCTTCAGACCGCCAGAGCGCCACGGTTGGTACGGACGTAGAGCTCAAGGTTCGAGTTCTCGACAGCAAGTACAAGCCTGTCGCCGGGGCGAATGTGAGCTTTACTGTCCTGGCCGGCGGTGGCAGCTTGGCCCAAGCAAACGTCATCTCCGACGCAAGCGGCACGGCCACGGCCATCCTGACCCTGGGCACAATGACTTCCGGCAACCCCACCTATCTCAACCAAGAAGGTCAGCCCTACACGGTTCAGCTTGGCTTGAATGTTGTTGACGCAGTCCTGACCGATAGCGGCCCCCATTTGAGAAGCCCTTTTACTGCCTTGGGCATGCCGGATACAGCCAATGCTCAGTTGACCAACCTCTCAGGTGCCAGGTTTGCAGGTAATGTCCTTTCCTACGCCGGTTGCGTACGCATGAAGCTGGAGGATCCCCACGGCAATCCCATCTCCAACGGAGACATCCACATCACGGCCCTGGACCCCGTACTGACCGATCCCGGCCAGAGCGAACTCTACGATCCCACCCCGGCCCTGCTAATCGACTCCAATGATACCTGCAACGACAGCTTTCCCAATCACCAAGAGGCGCTGCTCTGCCCGTCGACGGCTGCCCTGGGCGGTCATGAACTGGTCCTCAAATCGGCGATCAATGGCGCTTCGTATTGCGCCGTGTTGGGCGGCTCACCCGGGGCCGACTATCCCGTCCTGGCACAGGCCGTTGCTTCGCAATCCAGCTTTGACGTGAACTTCTTTGCCAGGTTCCTGCCCCTGCAAAGCGATCTGGGTATTTGCAATTTGATAGAAAAGGTAGGTCCTCACTGCGTTGGCCAGGCCGGTTCAACGCTGCAACTGCCGGTATGGCAGCAGTTCGTCGTGCGAGATCGGAATCCACATGGCGAACAAGATGAATTTTGCGAGGACCCCATCATCTGCCCTCTGCTCTCTTTAGAAAACACTTATACCCTTGTTCGTGCCATCCCCGATCGGGAAATCGCAGCCTGGCTGGCCAGCACTCCAGAAGACCTGGCGCAGGTTTCGTACTTGGAAAACGGCCGTAGCCTGCTCGGACTTACCCTGCCTGTCGAGCCGGGCATCTATGAATACAACTGGACCTCCCGGGCGTCCACGCCGGTTCGGTTCATGAGCGCATCCTGCGATCCGTCGTACTGCATCGACGAAGACCGGCCTTGCACCGTGCGCTACATGGACTCCACGTATGATTCGGGCCAGTATCCCGCCCACGACAACATCGAATGTGTGAGCGTGGGGATGGATTTCTACAACGATCCTTATGCCGTCAACCTGGACGACTACGGTTACACCACGTCCGACAACGACATCGAGTTCCAAATCCTGCCCACCGGCTACCATCCGGACCTTGCATTATTGGAAGTCTTTTTCGAAGACGGCGCAGAAGAGGTGCCGGTATTTTACTCCTCGGCCGTCCCTGGCGACCTCCATGTCACCATTGGAAAGGGCACCTATTTCGACATGGAGAAGAACTATTACGCTCGCCTCATCCTAGACCCGGGCACAAGTTACGAAATGCGCTCGACATCAGTAGGACTGGTTTTCTATTCAGCAAAACTCAACCTGAGCGCCAATCGTCCCGGCACAATCGCAGAGCCAGGAGAAGTGGTTAGCGAGTATCACGAGGACGACCCTGAAAAACTGGTCATGTATGTGAACAGCAACAGGACCCCTCCCGTAATAGGTGAGCGTGATTTCAACGACGATGTTATCGATCCCTCTGACAAGGACATTGTCAAGCTGGACCTCAAGCGCCTTGACGGCAATCCAATCGATGGCGAGAGAATCTCGTTCTCACTCGAACCTGCAGAACTTTTCAAAATATACAATGAAAACGGCATCAGGCTGTACGAGTCTGATTTGGCCAACCTGGCGACACCCATTGATCCCACCTTGAACATCAATGAACAAGCCGTCACGCTCTACATCGAAAGCCTTGGGCCGGTCTACGGCGCCGAGGCCAAGTTGAGCATCTTCGACTCCGATGGCGATCTGGTGGTATCTGACAGCGTGCTGCTCACAGCGGTGTTTCACGAAGAAGATTTCCACAAAGAATTGTCGAAGTATTCTAAGTTGGCATCGATTTGCACCGATCCTTTTGGCAGTGAAGATGAAGAGGAGTGCGTAAGGTATCGCTCTATTTGGCGTTGGACTGATGGAAGAACTTCCGCTGTTATCAATGAAACTGAAAGTCAGTTCTGGGAAAATCGCACGGAAGTTTTTTATTACTATGGTACGTGGTATAAACAGCCTTTCATGAGGTTGAGAAGTGGTCAAAGGCCAGATTTAGGTATTAAGGAGCTATTTAGGGGTGGGTCCAACTATATGTTCGAGTGCAACAATGCAGTTAGAGTAATTGTTCATCGAGTCTTGTTGTCTTTGGTAGAAAAGTGCAATCAAGAAGATGGCTATATTTGCATTCTTCCGGCTGGGTGCTCGAAAGGAGAAGATGCATTTAATTACGCATTCCAAG
>JAFCZJ010000144.1 GCA_019314375.1 Deltaproteobacteria bacterium
TGCTAACGTTTCTCATTGGACCCTCTCCTTTTTGTTTAAAATGTGCTTACATTTTTGGCTCATTACGAAGCCGGAATCAAAGGAGCGGGTCCATTTCATTATCCCCAGATGTTTGTGCTGGGGATCCAGAAGCGCATTCATTTTCAACATTTCTGGATCCCCGCCTCCGCGGGGATGACTTCGCTTTTTCTGAAGAGCCCGGGAATCCTGGCTCACACTACTTGATGCGAATGCGCCCCACCTTGAACTTGGGGTTGGCGCTGGGATTGCACCCAGGACCGAAACCATCAGCATTGAACTGATGGGCCAGACCGCCGGAGGCCTCGCCGTGGCTGAGCTCCACGCGTAGTTCGTGGGTGCCGGCGCGAGAAGGGCTGCAATATGACAGCAGGTAAAACTTGCGTGCCGCGGCCTCGATCAGGGCAGCCGCCCTGTCGAAGGCGCCGCTCATGTCCCCTTCCGCTGCCTTGACGAAACCGGTATGACCCAGTTCGGCCAGCTGGTCGGCGGATATCTCGCCGCCCAGGCCGATGGCGAAGACGTTGATCTCGCTTCTGTCCAACCTATCGAGCATGGCATCTTTGCTGACCCGATGGGCCCGGTCGGTGCCATCGGTGAAGACCACCAGGGTGCCGAAACGCAAGGGCTGGGGTGCCTTGGCCATGACCTTTTCCAATTCGCTCACCGCCTCAACCACCGCCCCGTTCAAATTGGTGGAGGGATCGCGCACTTTCTTGCCCAGGGCCCGCTTCAAACCCGCGCGCACGTTGCCGGCCCGTTTGGTGAACTTGACCAGGGGAATGAGCTTGGCGCCCCCGTCGAAACCGAATACGGCGATTTGGTGCTTGCGGCTCACCTTGTCGCAAAAAGAGCTGGCCGCCTCCACCAAATCAGGCAAGGCGCCGCTCTCCGTGATGCTGCCGGACAAGTCCAATAAGAGCAGGGTGTAATGAATGACGGCCACCTCGGGGTTGAGGATGGTCTGCTTGCTCTCGTAAGGAGAGATCAGCTGGTCGTCTTCATAGATTTGAAAGGTCTCGGCGGTCAGGTTGGGCACCGGATGGCCTGCCGAGGTTTCCACTGAGAAATACAGCGCCACGTTGCTGGGCTTGTTGGCACTCGCCTGCTTCAAATTCAGGTCCAAACTCGCACAACCCGTCCAACACAACAGCCCACCCAACAAACCCATCATGGCCAATCCGCGCATCAGAATTTCCTTTCGACTGGATTCGCGGACATGCTATTCCGCTTGTCTCACCAGATCAAGCATCCTCCGTCGGTTGACAGCTTTCATGGTGCCACCCATAATGTCTTCATGAATCGCGGGCATCCCATTCCTTTGCCATTTCTTGCCTTGCTGATGATCAGCCTCTTGATCGCGGCCACTTTGGGCTCCGGCTGTGAAGACACGCGCTTCCGTGTGCGGACTCCTCCGGGCACCACGGTGGAGGTCTTCCTGCAAAGCTCGGTGCCCATTTTGGACGTGCTGTGGGTGGTCGATAATTCCAAGTCCATGGCCGAGGAACAAGAGGCCCTGGCCGACAACTTCAACGCTTTTTTCGAATACCTCGATCAGACGGGGGCCGACTTCCATATCGGCGTCATTTCGACCGATGTCTATAACCCTGAGCACCAGGGGAAACTGCTGGGCCAGGTGAACATCATCACCCGTTTGCAGCCCGACGCGGAGTCGGTCTTCGCCGAGAATGTGCGGGTGGGCATCGACGGCAAGGGGGATGAACAGGGTTTCACTGCGGCTCTATTGGCCCTGAGCGAGCCCCTCATTTCATACGAAAACTACGGTTTCCTGCGCGAAGCGGCCCACTTGTTCATCATCTTCGTCTCGGACGAAGACGACCGCTCCTTTGGTGAACCCGACTATTTCGTCCGGCGCTTTGAGCAGATCAAAGGCGTCGGCAACGACGCCATCGTCAAGGTGGCGGCCGTGGTGGAGACCGAGGCGGGCAGTTGCCCTGACGCCGAGCCGGGCGAGCGCTACCAGGCCGTGGCCGAGGGTTCAGGCGGACTGATCACCAGCATCTGCCAGGAAGATTTTGCCTTGGGTCTGGACGACTTGGGTTTTTCGGCCGCGGGCTTGAAGAAAGTCTTCTCGCTGAAAGAGCCGGCCGTGCCCGACAGCGTAAGGGTTTGGATAAAAACCTCCTGCGCGGCCGAGCCCCCCGACCCATCGCTCTGTGAGACCCAGTACGACGACTGCAGCGGCTCCAGCGCCGACATCTACGGCCAGACCTGCGTGCTGCGGCAATCTCTGCCTGACGGTTTTGCCTACGAAGCGGAATCGGCTTCGATTCGTATGTTCGGCGCGGCGGTGCCTCCTTTTGGTGCCATCATTGAAGTGGGCTACGTGCCCGAGAGCGAGATGAATTGATGCGCCTTTGGCTCTCCATTTTCGCAAAGGCCATGGGCCTTCTGCTCATCTGGACCCTTGGCGCTTGCGACTCCGACAACTTCGTTCAGGCCACCCCAACCATGGAGGTAGGCCAAAAGCGCATCGAGTTCGGCGCGGTCCCGGTCGGGGGCATGGCCGAACGAAGTTTGGTCATACAGAATCGCGGCCGCAACACCCTGAACCTGGATCCCGCCTTCGAAGGACCGGATGCAGCAGCCTTCTCTTTCGGCGATTTTGACGCCAGCATTCCACCAGGAGAACAAGGGCTCGTCACGGTCCGTTTCGCGCCGGATGCGGTGCGACGCTACGACAGCATTTTGGCACTGGAAGGCAATGATCCGGATCACCCCAGGGTAGAGGTCAAGGTCGGCGGTGAAGGCTACCGCCAGGGCATCCTCGAAGTCACCCCGGCCGAATTGGATTTTGGTCTGGTGGCGGCAGGCAAAGTAGGCATTGAGCAAGTGGTGATACACAATGCCGGCAACGGAGATTTGATCGTCTCACGCATCGGCTTCTCCGACGAGACCAGCCCCGATTTCCAGATACTCAATTCGACCAGCACACCGGCCGCCATCCCCGCGGATGGTACCATCATGCTCAACCTGGCCTACCGGCCCGGCTTGGGCAGCACACCGCCCGCGCCGGGACTTTTGATCGTCGAAGCCAGCGATCCCGTCAATCCTTCGGATGAAGTCCTGCTTCGGGCGGCACTGAACAGAGCACCTTTGGCCGACGCCGGGCCGGACCAGGAAGTTGATCCCTTGAGCCCGGTGCTACTGAACGGGGAAAATTCATCCGATCCGGATGGAGACGAGCCTTTGAGCTTTGACTGGTCGCTGGTGCGGCGACCTGAAGGCTCAAGCGCCCAACTCGTTGCCAAGGACCAGGCCCAGGTAACCTTCGTACCGGATTTGGTGGGCATCTACGAGGCCCAGCTTTTTGTCACGGACTGCACCGGCTTACGATCTCTTCTGCCCGATCGGGTGGCGGTGCTGGCCTTGCCCGCGGAGCAGCTTCTGGTGGAATTGGTCTGGGACTCGCCCCTCGCGGACTTAGACTTGCACATGGTGGCCCCAGGCGGCCAGATGGGCGGTGCCTTGGACTGCCATTACGACAACCCCAATCCCGACTGGGGGCTGCCTGGCGTCGTCGAAGATGATCCGAAGCTCCTGCGCGATGATCTCGCGGGTTTCGGACCCGAGACCATCGGCTACGCGCAACCCATCGACGGCAACTATCAACTGGTGGTGGATTATTACGCCGCCCACACCCCCTCGGGCAACGAAGCCACCACCGTGACCCTGCGCGTTTTCGTGGACGGCATCCTGGCCGCCGAGGTCGTCCGACGACTGGAATCACAAGGACAGCGATGGGTCGCCGTGGGCGTCCAATGGCCGGAAGGGACGGTCTATGCCATCGACAATCTATAAGGTTGTTGGTGCCTTGGCCGTGGCAGCCCTTGCCCTGCTCCTCGTCCCCGGCTGCTCTGGCGGAGGCGATCATGGCCTCCTCGACGGAGGCGAAGAGCCCATCACCTGTACCACCCGCAACGATTGCCCGGGTCGCCTGGGTTGCGTCGATGGCATTTGCGGAAGCTGTAGCCGGGATCGCGATTGTCTGGTCACCGAATTCTGTAATCCTTTGGATCAACTCTGCCAGTCGATCTTCGACCACGATGAATGTGGCCTCAATGAAGACTGTGACCTGGGTGCATTCTGCGTGCAGGGGCTTTGCAAGGACGCCTCGGAGGTCGTGGCCTGCGTCGACGCCGGCGACTGCCAGCCCGACGAGCGCTGCGATCCCTTGAATCTGGTCTGCGTGATGGACTTGGGCTGCAATCGAGACGCAGATTGCGCCGAGGGAGAAGTCTGCAACCTGGCCAGCAACCGTTGCGAAAGCGCCTGCACGGAAGAAACCCAGGAAGTCGTTTGCGGCGTCGGCCGGTACTGCAACGAATTCGGCCGATGCGTGGACTGCTTGAGCGATGAAGACTGCGGTTTGGGGCTCAGCTGCGATCTCACGACCCAAACCTGCCAGGGCCAAAACAGCTGCCTGAGCAATCGGGACTGCCTGCCCGGTACGGTGTGCAACCCCCAGACCCGTCAGTGCACGGAGGCCCCACCCGAATGCCTGTCCAACGGCGATTGCCCCGAATCCCAAGTCTGCGATCCGGTCACGGGTCGCTGCGTGGACGAGGCCTGCCGGGACGACGCCCACGAACCCAACGACAACCCGGCCGAGGCCGTGGAACTGGCCGAAGGACGTTTTGACGATCTGGAACTCTGCGGGGCCAATCAAGATTGGTTTGCCATCGACCTCGTCCGTGGCGACAGGCTGCAGGCCATCATCATCATGGATTTTCTAGCCTCCGATCATTTTCAGGCCCTCCTTTTAAGCCCGGAGGCTGACGAGCTCTTGCAGGAAGACTCCATGCTGCTGGATTACACGGTGGCGGTGGATGGACGCTACCTGTTGCGCTTCCAGACCACCGACCCAAGGGTGAGCTACGACTTAATCCTCACGGTATCCCAGGGCGTGCCCTGCGACGACGACGTCCTGGAACCCAACGATTCAGCCTTGGAGGCCATCCCCACAACCGCGGGCCAGCTGACCGGGCTGGCTATTTGTCCCAGGGATGAGGATTGGTTCGTGGTCGAACGAGGCTTAGAGCAGCGCTTAGAGGCCCGCCTGGACTTTTTGGCCATGGAGGGCGACCTGGACTTGGAGCTTTTGGCTGGAGACGGTCAGACGGTGGTCATGCGCTCGGCAGGTGCCGGTGACGGCGAGTTTGTCTTCGTCGACGATCACCCGGGCACCCGCTTCTTCCTCAGGGTCTGGGGCGATGCCCAGGTGGCCAACCACTACGAACTTTCGGTCGACCTGTCCTCCGACAGCACAGGAGGCAACTAGACCATGCGCCGCCTCCTCTGTGCTTTCTTTTCGACTTTGCTGATTTGTCTCTTGGCCGCAGCTTGCTCCGGAGGAGATAGTCGAGTCGATGCAGGCCAGGATGCCCAAAGTGACGCCGACTCCGATGGCGGAGGCGACTTCAGCGACACCGATGACGTCGATGGCCTCGATGGTCAAGACGCCGGAGACAGTGGTCCTGTCCCTCTTTCCCTGGAAGCGGTGTTGCCCTCTCGTGGCCCCTTGACCGGGGGCAGTTGGGCCAACATCATCGGCGGCGGCTTTGTGGACGGCGTGGGCGAGAATGCATTTGATGTGCGGGACGTGACCGCGGTCCGATTTGGAGACAACTCAGCCATCGACATCGAGGTCATCCGCGACGACATGATCAGTGTGCGCACCCCGGCCGGACTGGCTGGAACATGTGACGTCCTCGTGGAAAACCCCAAGGGCACGGTCATCCTGGTCGAAGGATTCACCTACTTCGATACCGTGACAGCTTATGCAGCCGAGCCGGAAGATTTATCCGCTGAAGGCGGAACGTCCATCCAGGTTTTGGGCACAGGCTTCACCGAAGACACGCGTCTGCTCATTTCGGGTCGACAGGCGGGTCAACTGCGTGTTCACGACAGCACGCGAATTTCCGCAATCGCGCCGCCGGGCGAAGCGGGCGACGCGAATTTGGAAATCATCAACCGCAATGGCAGAGCCCTTCTTTTCCATGCGGTCCGATACCACGATCAACCTCGCATCGAAAGGCTGGAACCGGTCAGCGGACCCATCGAAGGTGGCCACCATATCGCGGCCACCGGCCAGAATTTTGCAACGGACGATCTTTGGCTGCTCGGTGAGCAGGCGGTTGCTGCAACGACTTTTGAAAACTCATTGCTTTGGTCCCTGGACACGCCGGCCCATGCGGCCGGCCCCGTCGACGCCGAGGTCACCAACCCCGTGCTGAGCGACCGACTGTCCGGAGCCTACGTCTACCTCGAAGCGGCCACGGGGCAACTGACCTTGTCCGCCGTCATCCCGGGGACGGGTCCCGCCGATGGCGGCCAAGAGGTCCAACTCGTCGGTGACGGCTTGGGTCAAGTCGAAGGCGTGTTTTTCGACGACCTGGAGGGGACCGACTTGCTGCTGCTGGATGACCGTCACCTGCAAGTGACCACCCCGGCTCATGCATTCGGCCTGGTGACGGTGCGGATCGAAAGCGCCGATGACTCGCGTAGTCTCGTTCAAGCCTTTCGCTTCTTCCAAACCATCCGAGTCGACTCCCTTGATCCCATCCAGGGTCCCGGCCAGGGAGGCACCCCCTTCTCGCTGACGGGAGAGGGCTTTCACATGGGTCTGGATCTCCGCTTCGGGGGTGTGCCCGCCGATGCGCTTCAGTTGGTCTCCGCCAACGAACTTCAGGGTGTCACCCCCGCCGGCTCTCCGGGACCTGTGACCCTTCGATTAGAAGACGAGGATCAACGCATCCTCTTACCGGAGGCATTCACCTACACGAGTTCGCTGGAGCTCCTTCGAGTTGAGCCGGACAACGGAGCCCAGGCCGGCGGCACCTACGTGATGCTCTATGGCAGCGAATTCGGCAACGACATGCAGGTGCACTTCGGCGATCAGGCCGCCTCCTTGGTTCAGGTCTTTGGTCCCTCCGTGGCAGCCGTACGTACGCCACGCGGTGATCCCGGCGAGGTGCTGGTGCGAGTTGCCCGCGCCGGACAAGAAGCGACCTTGGAAGCGGGCTTCACTTATTTTGATCCCACCAACGATCGAGGCGGCGCCTCGGGCGGCAGCATACAAGGCTCTCTCAACGTCACCGTGCTCGACGGCGGCTGGGCGACTTACGGCCAGCCCCTTCCCGAAGCCACCGTGGTGGTGGAAGAGCCCCCCATCTCTGGAATCACCGACGACCGAGGCCAGGTGACCTTTTCGGGGCCTTCCCTGGTCCGGGCGGTCACCATCACCGCGGGGAAAGAAGGCTATCAGGCCATCACCGTGGCCGATCTGAATGCAGCCAACTTAAGTGTCTACTTGACACCCAACGAACAGGAACCGCCTGATTACCAACCCGGCGAGACCAAATACTCAACAATTTCGGGTCGCGTCTTTGGATTCAAAGACATCCCGGGCCTGCCCACCGGCTCAGACATTCGTTACGAGGCCAGGGTTACCTCCACCTCCTATTCCATCTACTCGGTGCCCCCATACGCCGGCGTTCCCTCGGGCTGGCCCATCGAGCAAGACGGGGGCCGCTTCGACTTCAGCGTGAGGCTGGGCACTTACAATCTTTACGCGCTGTACGGTGCCCACGACACCTCGACCGATCAATTCACGCCAGGGCTTTTGGGCGTGCGCCGCGATATCGTGGTGCCCACCGAAAATCCGGTCACCGACCAGGACATCATTCTCACAACCGCCCTGGATCAGGCGGTGGAGGTCACCCACATACAGGCACCCGAGGGTTTTGGAGAAAACGAGGCTACCTACGGCGCTTACGTGAGCCTGGACTTGGGGCGCAATGGCATCATTCACCTGAGCCAAGCCCAAGGCCCGGGCACCCAGGCCCTGCTCAACCGACTGCCGGCGGCAAGCTCAAATGCCTTCCTCTTTGTCGGCCTGGCCAGCATCAACGGCGGATATCCTTTGTCTTACACCTTCAGACGGCAAGAGGGAGATCTGAGCCAGGGCGTGAACCTGGGGCCCTATCTTGGCTTCACGCAAATCACTGAGCCCGAGATGGGTGCCGAATTGGTCGACGGCCGCATTGCCTGGCAGAGAGAAGGCCCGACGCCGGCCCTCATCCAACTCGTCATCCAAACCCCGGATCTTTTCCCCAAGGTACTCTGGCGAGTGATCTTGCCTGGTGACGCCACGGAGATCCGTCTGCCCGAAGAGCTTTCGGCTTTACTTCCCCAGGGAGAACCCTTGACCGCATTCATCTACACGGCGGACTCTCCCCGTTTCGAATTCGACCGCTTCAATTACAGCCAACTGTCCACCAGCCGCTGGACGAGCTATTCGGTCAATTACACCGGATTCACCATGCCTTAATTCACCATGAGTCGAGTCACCATGAACTCAGTCCTCTCCTTTCTTGCCCTTGTCGTCGCATGCCTGAGCCTGGCATCAAGCATGGGCTGCGAAGGAGAAGAGCGCCTCCGCTCTTACTGCACCGATGACATGGATTGCGAAGTTGGTTTTCGTTGCGACAAACCCACGGGTCTTTGTCTCTGCGCCACCGACGCCGTATGTGGTCCGGAAGAATATTGCGCCCCGGACGGCCAATGCCGCAGACGCATGAGCTGCGACTCCAACCTGGACTGCCCGGATGGCACTTACTGTGACAGCACCACCGGCAACTGCATCGAGGCCGGCAAATGCACCGACGACAAGCAATGTCCCCTGGGCCAAATCTGCTCGAAAGAGTTTTTCCGTTGCGTGCCCGGCTGTTTTGACAATGGCGACTGCGTCATCGGAGAAGTCTGTCGTGACGGCAACTGCGTGGCCGGACTTTGTGAAGACTCAAGCTACTGCGACTACGGCCAGTTCTGCGACATGGAAAACGAGACCTGCGAGGATGACAACCGCGGCCCTTTCTGTGAGCCTTGCCAGGCCACCAGCCCAACCAACCCTTTTCTCTGCGGCCCGGGACCCAATTTTTGCATCATGACAGGCAATGACCCTTCGCTCCCGCCTTTCTGCGGCGTGGACTGCGACGACGGGCAAACCTGCCCCAACGGCTATTCTTGCAGCTTGATCCTGACCGCGCCGGGCGGTAGCTGCCGAAGCGATGACGAATGCCTGTCGAACGAATGCCACATCAACGAAGGGGACACGGTGGGATTCTGCCTCTGTGCCTCCGATGCGGAATGCCCCGACGATGTCTGCGACGAGACCCACCTCCAATGCGTCCGCACACGTCGACCCTGCCTGCCCGGGGGAAACGAATGCGATCGACCCATCTATTGCATCGAAGGGCTCTGTCTCCTGGGTCGCAATTGCACGCCCGTCGAAGGCTTACGCTGCACCGACTTGTTCTGATGAGTTTTTCTAGAATCCAAACCTGAACACGGGCTATCATCAAGGCCATGAATTTTGCAGTCCAAAGATTCAGCTTGAATTCCCCTGTAGGGGCGGGGTTAATCCCCGCCCGCGTACATCTTTTCTCGCTCTTCTTGCTGTTCCTCCCCTGCCTGCTCATCGCCTGTGACTCGAGCGAGCAACTAAGATCCTATTGCACCAGCGACTTGGACTGTGAGGCGGGATATCGCTGCGACATCGGCACGGGTCTTTGCCTCTGCGCCACCGATGACGTATGCGGGCCCGAGGAATACTGCGCCCCGGACGGCCAATGCCGCAGACGGATGAGCTGCGAGTCCAACCTCGACTGCCCGGAGGACACCTTCTGCGATTCCACCACCGGCAACTGCATCGAGGTCGGAAAATGCACCGACGACAAACAGTGCCCCCTGGGACAGATTTGCTCCGAAAGCTACTTTCGCTGTGTGCCGGGCTGCCGCCAAAGTGGCGACTGCACTTTGGGGAAAATCTGCCGGGACGATAACTGCATCGAAGGCTGCGAGGACACCAGCGGCTGCGCCTACGGGCAACTCTGCGATCCCATAAGCGAAACCTGTATCGACGACGATCGGGGCCCTTACTGCGAACGCTGCAGCTCCGCCACCATTTACAGTCCCCACCAATGTGACGACGGCCCCAACTACTGCCTCATCGCGGAAGGCAACCTGACCTTGCCGCCGTATTGCGGCGTGGACTGCGGCCAGGGCCAACCCTGCCCCAACGGTTATGATTGTTTCTCGGTCAGACTCGTCTATACTCGTGACAACTGCGAATCCGATGCAGAATGCAGCTCGGGCTCGTGCTTCATCAAGGAAGGCGACGAGAAAGGCTTTTGCCTTTGCACGGCGGACGATCAATGCCCGGACGACGTATGCGAGGACGACAGGCTGGAATGTCGCTACACGCGGCGCCCTTGCACGCCCGGGGGCAACGAATGCGATCGGCCCATTTATTGTATCGAAGGATTCTGCCATATCGGGTACAATTGCAAACCCAAGGAGGGTTTGCGTTGCGGAGATCTGTTGCCATGAGCCGAGCTTGCTTTGTCATTCTGCTTCTGGCCCTGCTGTCCCCTTTGGGGGTACGGCAAGCCCAGGCTCAGGGTCTCGAAGAGAAGCTGAACAAGGCCTTGGGCAACTCCAGTTTCAAGATTCGCCTGAGGGCCGCCATCCTGGTGGGCAAAAAAAAGATCACGAGCCTGGGCCCTAAGCTACAAAAAACCCTGTACGACGAACATGACTCCGTGCGAGCCGCGGCGGCTCTTTCCCTGGGCCGCATCGGTGCCCAGGATGCACGAAGCGATCTGGCCAAGTTGCTGGCCCACCCGAAAAAACTGGTGCACATGTCGGCGGAAAAAGCCCTCGTCTACCTGGACAAGGCCCGAGGCCGGCCCACCTATCTGCTGGATTTGGCCGCACCGAGATTGCCTAAAAACACGCCGGCTTCCAAAGGACAGCGCATCGCCCGCTTGCTTCAGGCCAAGCTGGATCGACAGACAAACCTGGTGATGGAGGCCGGTGAGTCCAAGGCCCTTGAAGGGATCAAGCTTGCCGACCACCTGAAAGCACGAAAGCTCAAAGGCATGAGCCTAAGACCCAAAGTGCTGGCCTTGGGCGGCAAGGATGTCGGCGGCACCACCACCCTGCGTTTCAAAATCAGCATCATGGTGGTCAGCTTGGTCAAGCAGCGCATGGAGTTTGCAGGCTCCGGAGAAGCCGAGGCCGATGTGGACACCATGGATTTGGATATAGACACCCAAGACGACGTAGAACGACAACTCATCGAGGCGGCCGTGGAGGCCGCTTTGCAGCAAGTACTCGGATACTTGGCCCGCCGAACGGGGCCTTAGATCCTGGCCGCGGCAAAAAGGCCCAAGGAGGGATCATCGTGGAAAAGAAACCGAAACGCCTGATGAAAAATTTCCTGCTCGACAAGCGCTTTCAACTTAAATACACGCTTGCGGTGGTGGTCATCTCAACGGCCATCTCTGTTCTCTTGGGCACCTTCCTCTACCAGGCCCATCGCGAAACTTCCCAGGTCTCTTCTTTGGACGATCCGGATCTGGATGGCGCCTTGGCGGCCGAATTGGCCAGCGAGGATCGCAAGGTGCTCTTCTCCCTGGCGGGATTCTTGGGGGCCTTGGTGCTGGCCTTGGGTACCCTGGGCATCATCGCCACCCACAAAATCGCGGGCCCCGCCTATGCCATGCGCCGCAACTTGGCCATCGTTGCGGATGGAGGGATTCCACGCATGCGAGCATTGCGCAAAGGCGATGAGTTGGTCAGCGTAGCGGAAGCGATGATAAACATGTGCGATTCCTTGAGAGCCCGGGAAGGGCAAGATCTGGAACGCATCAAGGCCGCCATGCAAGCCATGAAGGACGGCAAGTCAGAAGAAGCCCAAAAACCCCTTCAGGAAATGGCAGAGGAAAAAGAGAAACGCATTGCCTGACGCCCTTCCTGACTTTCTGCCCACCCAGGCCGAAGAACTCAAACGCCTCGGCATAGACCAGCTTGACGTGCTCTTGATCACCGGGGATGCCCACGTGGATCATCCGGCTTTCCCGGCCAACCTGCTGGGTCGCTGGCTGGAAGCCTTCGGGTTTCGCGTCGGCCTGGTGGCCCGACCACGCCCTGACCATCCAGAAGATTTGCAAGTCATGGGGCCTCCCCGTCTCTTTGTGGGCATCACCGCTGGGGCCTTGGATTCCCTGGTGGCCAACCGGACTGCCTTGGGCAAGAAGCGCTCCGATGACGCCTACGCCCCGGGTGGACAGGCAGGAGGCAGGCCGGACCGAGCCCTGACCGCATACGGCCAACTCACTCGCCGGGCCTTCGGCAAAAGCGTCTTGATTGTGGCAGGCGGCCTGGAAGCCAGCCTGCGGCGTTTCGGCCACTATGATTTTTGGAGCGACAAAATCCGGCGCAGCGTGCTCATGGACTGCGGTGCCGACTTGTTGGTGCATGGCATGGGCGAAGGGCCCATTTTGGGCCTGGCCCAAAGACTGGCCGACATGGAAACCCAAGATCGGCAAGAGCGCCTGACGAACCTGAGAGATCTGCCCGGCCTGGTCTATCGATTGCCTCGCTCGACGCCTGAACCGGAGTCCGGCACGGCCCTGCCGAATTTCGAAGAAGTGGCGTCGGATATGGGCCGCTATGCCGAAAGCTTCAAGCTGCAGGAACGCCATCGCCATGATCGCATGTGGCAGGATGTGGCGGGCATGCGCGTGGTGGCCAACGCACCTCATGCCCCCCTGACTCAAAGTGAAATGGATAAGCTCTACGGCCTGCCCTTTCGCCGGGAGGCTCATCCCATGTACGGCGACAAAGCCGTCCCCGCACTGGAGCAGGTCCGCTTTTCAGTCACCAGTCATCGAGGTTGTGCCGGGGGCTGTGCCTTCTGCGCCATCACTTCGCATCAGGGTCTGAGAATCTCCAGTCGCAGCGAGGCTTCTGTACTCGCTGAAATTGAGCGCATGGTTCGCCACCCTGCCTTTCGCGGCACGGTCAACGACGTGGGCGGCCCCACCGCAAACATGTATGGGGTCCAATGCAAGGGGCCCGCGAAGTGCCAGCGCTCATCCTGTCTCTGGCCCAAGACCTGTCCCAACCTTGAAGTGCCCCAAAAAGCTTATTCAAAGCTGCTCTCCCGGGCTCGCGCCACAGCCAAAATCAAGCATCTCTTTGTCACCACGGGCATCCGCACGGACCTGCTCAAGGGCCAACCGGGCCTCTTGGCCGCCCTGGTTCGTCATCACACCAGCGGTCACTTCAAGGTGGCCCCCGAGCACCTGGATGAAGGCGTATTGCGTCACATGCGAAAACCAACCGCTCAATCCTTTCTGGACTTACACCGGGATTTTACTCCGCTCAGCGCCAAGGCGGGCAAGCGCCAATACCTGCTGCCCTATTTCATGGCCGCCCACCCAGGCTGTCGCTTAGAAGACATGCTCGAACCCGCCCTCTTCCTGCGTCGACACAATATCCGGGCAGAACAAGTACAGATCTTCACCCCCACCCCGGGGACCGCCGCCACGGTCATGTACGCCAGCGGCATAGACCCCGCCACGGG
>JAFCZJ010000048.1 GCA_019314375.1 Deltaproteobacteria bacterium
GGCCCTGGCCGAAAAGGGTCTGTCGGTTTGGGCCCTGGAAGCCCAAGCCGGTATGATTCAGGCCCTGCGCGATCGCATGGCCTCTTTACCCGAGGATGCGGCCGCCCGCATCCACCCGGTTCAAGCCGACATGGCGAATTTTTCCATCCCCGCCCCGCGATTCGATCGAATCCTCATCCCTTACAACGGTCTTTACTGCCTGCTGGACGCCGCCCGCGTAAACGATTGCTTGCGCCTGGCCTATGAGCACCTGGCACCCGGCGGCCAGCTGATCCTGGACGCCTATGTCACCTTCGTCACGGATCCGGACTTCGATCCCAAGGCCGAAGAGGCGGAAGAAGACGCCTGGATGACGGTGGTCACGCACGAGGGCAAGGACATCGAAATCATCGAGCGCAGCAACTGGAAACCCAAAGAGCAGTTCATAGAGGCCATCTACACCTACCGCCTGCCGCTAGAGAGCGGCCACTTCAAAGAGCAGACCTGCCGTATTCCCCAACGCTATCTGTCCGAAACACAACTTCGCGAAGCCTTGACCCAAGCCGGCTTTTCCAAGCAACATTGGTACGGAGATTTCGAAGACAGCCCCTTCGACGAGCAAAGCCAGACCATGATTGTTGTGGCGGAAAAAACGACGACTACCTGAGACCCAGGGCCCTCTTCAACTTGTCGGTCAAATCAAAGTAGGCCTGCCGGTCGAATTTTTCGTTGAGGATGTGGAAATCTTTTCTGCCCAGGCCCACGCAGCCGAAACAATAAGTGCAGTCGATGCAGCTCTCGCTCAGGTACAGGTACTTGGAGTTTGAACAGTTTTTGCTGTCTACGCAGTAGGCGCAATTGTGGCATTGGCGACAATCTATGCAGTGGCTGGAATGAGAGCATTGCTCGCAGTTGTTGCAATGCGTACAGCGGTAGCAGTTGCGGCAAGCCTGACAAAATTGACAAGAGGTGCATTGAGCGCATTGACGACATTCAAAAGAGCCCGGATTGGAATCCGAATCGGTGAACTCTTTTTTCAAGCGGTTCAGCTCCTGCATGAACTCCTGCTTGTTCATCGCGCCTCCGTTCGTTTGCGTGCCACCAGAATGCCACAAGCAGGGGCCTGGCACCAGACCCGAGAATGCCCCATTGACCTGGCAAGCCCCAAATTCTAAGCTGTACCCGTCCCAAGACGCCAAATTGGCCAAAGACGGGCACTGAAAAGATGAGAGATACTCTTTGCACCGTGTCCCCCTGGAAACAAGGGTTATGGGATGGACACTAAGCTGGTGCACCAAGGAGAATACGCATGGACAATGGACTGAATGGAATGAAGCGCAGGGAATTTCTCAAGTGGATTGGCACCGGCGCGGCCGTGGCCACGGTGCCCTGCCTGGGTGGCGGTTGTGCGGCCGACAAGGCGACGCTCAAGTCCTCGGAGACGGCGGCTTCGGCCCACGGTTTGTACTTTGATCGCTTCGGCATCGATGCCGGTCTGCTCAAGCGCGTCATGGACGCGGGACTGAGTCGGGGCGGGGATTTCTGCGATGTCTTCTTGCAACACAAAATCCGACACTGGGTGGGCATGGAAGACGGGGCGATCAACCGGGCCTACACCACCGTGGATCTTGGCGCGGGCGTCCGCGTGCTCAAAGGCGACGCCACCGGCTTTGCCTATTGCGAGGATCTGAGCGAATCGGCCATGAAGGCCGCGGCCCAAACCGCGGCCGCCGTGGCCGACGGCACCCCCCATGTGCGACCTGCGCCCCTGAAGGTACAAACCATTAAAAGCGCCTACGCCGTGGAGATACCCTGGAGCGAAGTGGGCATCGACAAAAAGCTGCCCCTGATCGAACGGCTCAACACCCAGGTCCGTGGCCGAGACCCGCGCATCATCAAGGTAACGATCTTTTTGTCCGACGAGACCTCTCATATCCTGGTGGCCAACTCGGAAGGCCTGCTGGTGGAAGACGAGCAGCCCATGGCGCTGGTTTACGCTGTGGCCGTCGCCCAATCCAATGGCAAAACGGAAACCGGCTACCAGAGCTTATCAAGCCGGGACGGGCTCAGCTTCTTCAGCCCCCAGCGCCTGGATCGCGTGGCCCATGACGCCGCCGACTACACGACCAAGCTCTTCGACGCGGTTGCGGCTCCGATGGGTGAACTGCCCGTGGTCATGGCCCCCGGGGTCAGCGGCATTCTCTTACACGAGGCCATCGGTCACGGCATGGAGGCCGACTTCAATCGCAAGGGCGTCAGCATCTTCGCCGATCGAATCGGCAAACGCATCGCGCCCGAGCACGTGACCATCGTCGACGATGGCACCAACGAGCGCCTGCGAGGCTCGATCAACATCGACGACGAAGGCTGCCCCAGCCAGCGAACGGTGCTGGTGGAAAAGGGCATTTTGCGCTCCTACATGCACGATCGCATCTCGGCCAAGCATTACAAACTCCCCTCCACGGGATCGGGTCGGCGACAGAGTTTCCGCCACCCGCCCGTGCCGCGCATGCGAAACACCTACATGCTCAACGGCCCCCACAAGGCCGAAGAGATCATTGCCTCGGTGAAAAAAGGTCTTTACGCCGAGGTCTTTTCCAACGGCCAGGTCACGATAGGAGCCGGCACCTTCACCTTCTATCTCAAACACGGCCGCCTGATCGAAAACGGCAAACTGACCGAAGTGGTCAAAGACGCCAACCTCATCGGCTCCGGCCCCAAGGTCCTGGACAAAATGGACATGGTGGCAGACGACATGCAGCTTTACTCCGGCGGCGGCATGTGCGGCAAGGACGGACAACGGGTGCCCGTCGGCTTCGGTCTGCCGACGACGCGCGCCGGCGCCATCAGCATCGGCGGGAGGCAGTCATGAGCAAAAACCTGTTGGAGCAAGCCAAGCAGATGGTGCAATTGGCCAAAAAGAAAGGTGCCCAGGGCGTACGCATTTCTCTGAGCCGCTCACGCAACAGCCAGGTGGAGTGGCGCGACGGCAAGCTGGATCGCCTGCGGGAATCCACCAAGATGGGCATGGGCATTACCCTGTTCGCCGACGGACGCTTTTCCTCCAACTACACCAGCGATCTGCGACCCACGGCTGTCGAAAAATTCTTCGACGACGTCTTGGCCACCACCAGGGTCTTGGCAGCAGACGCTCACAGGAAGCTGCCCGATCCGGCCCGCTACACCGGGATGCACAAGGGCGATTTGCAAATTTACGATGAGGCGGGCATGGCGGCCGTCAAGCCGGAAGACCGGCGCAAAACCGCGGAAGCCCTTGAAAAAGCGGCCCGGTCCGTCGTTGGCGCGGACAAGATCATCAGCGTCACGGCAAGCTACGATGACACCTTGAGCGAAAGCGCCCTGGTTTGCTCCAACGGCATGGAGGGCCTGCGTAAATCGACAAACTTTTCCGCCTTCGCCGAGACCTCGGTCAAGGACGAGGGCAGCAGACGGCCCGAGGGCTGGTGGTATGACGCGGCCCGATATCGTGCGGATCTGCTTGACGTAGAAACCATCGGCAAAGAGGCGACCCGCCGGGCTCTGGCCATGCTGGGCGGCAAGTCAGAAAAATCCGGCGAGTACCCCTGCGTTGTGGAAAACGCCGTGGTCAGCAGACTTTTGCGAGGGCTTATGAGCCCCTTGTCCGGCCAGGCCATCCAGCAAAAACGCAGCTTTCTCGCCGAAAAAAGGGACAAGCAGGTCGGCAGTCCGCTCCTGACCTTGATCGACGATCCTTTCGTGCCCAAGGGCATGGGCTCGCGCACTTACGACGGCGAGGGCATGGCCACAAAGAAACGGCCGATTTTTGAAAAAGGCGTCTTGAAAAACTATCTGCTGGATACCTACTACGCATCGAAGCTGGGCAAGGAGCCCACCACGGGCTCCAGCAGCAACCTGGTTTTCGACTACGGGAAAAAGGATCTGACCGAGCTCCTGGCCGTTATGGACACGGGCATTTTGATTACCGGGTTTTCCGGTGGCAACTCCAACTCGGCCACCGGCGATTTTTCCGTGGGAATCCGGGGACATTGGGTAGAAAAAGGCAAAGTCGTCCGCGCAATCACGGAAATGAACCTGGCGGGCAACCATTTGACATTCTGGACCAAGCTTGCGGAGCTGGGCCGAGATGCCCGCCGATCCTCCTCCTGGCGCTGTCCTTCCCTGCGTTTTGAGCCTGTGCAGTTCTCCGGCGCTTGACTTAGCGGGCTCTCGGCTCTAGCATGCGCGATTGTGATGCATAGACTTCTACCCATTTTCGTTTTGTTCTTGGCTGTCGCGACCCTGGCGCTCGGTTGCGATAGCGCCTGCCGCGAACTGGCCGACAACATTTGTGAGTGCCAGCCCACCCGGGCCAAGGTGGCTCGTTGCGAAACGACCATCGAGACGGCCGACCGAAACATCGATCCCTCCGACGGAGAAGAAGATCGTTGTCAGGAAATCTTAGACAGCGGAGCCTGCACTTGCGAGGCCCTGAACTCCGGCGATCTGGCCGCCTGCGGCTTGAGCGAAGACGCCATGGATGTCTGGGAAGAAATTGAGCTTGGCGAGGAATAAACCTTAGCTTCTTCGCCGCAAAACCAGACCAAAAATCAGCAAAAAGAAAAACCCCGGGGTGGCCGAAGAATCGGTTGCCGCACAGCCGCAGCCACCGGAAATATCGTCGCCCGACGGATAACAGTCACCCACCTGGCACATCATGCGCTCACCACAGGCCATGCCGTCCGGCTCTTGCGCATACATGCACTCCCCGCCAATGCAGCTATCCTTGACGCAAGGGTTGCCGTCATCGCATTCGTCGTCGTCAAGGCAACTCGCGCCACAGCCTTCGTCAATCCAACCATCGCAGTTGTCGTCCCGGCCGTTGCAAAATTCCTCCGCGCCAGGGTGTACGCTGGAGCGGGTGTTGTCGCAGTCTCCGTCCTCCACGCAATAGCCGTCCTCATCTCCGTCGTCGCAGGAACCGCAAGCTTCGTTGGTAAAACCATCGCAGTCGTCATCGAAAGTGTTGCCGCAGACTTCGTCCTGGTCGGGACTAACCGTGCGATTGGTGTCATCGCAATCCGTACCGCTGGGACAACGGTCCTCGCTGTAACCCAGATGCCCGTCGCCGTCTAAGTCCACACAACAATCTTCATCCGTCCGCCCATCGCAATCGTTGTCGATGGAATCAAGGCAGGCCTCGCCCTGGCCGGGGTTCACCGCCCAATTCGTGTCATCGCAATCGCTGCCGCTTGGGCACCGAGCGGCGTCGTAAACCGAATACCCATCGCCATCCCGATCGGAACAACAGTTCTCATCCGTCATTCCATCGCAGTCGTTATCCACGTTGTCGGCGCAGGTTTCAGCCGCGGTGGGATGAATGCTTCCGTTGTTGTCATTGCAATCTTCTCCCGCGCAATACCCGTCGTTATCGTTGTCTTCACAGACGCCGACGTAGCCGACGATCCAGCTCTCGTAGGCATCAACCCGAGTGGAATAGCCACCTGAAGAACAATATGAGTCGGTGACGGTCGAGTTGACGCCCACCAGGCGCTCTGCGCCACCGACTGTCATCAGCGTGGCACCACCCGAGTCGCCGAAACAAGTCAATTGGCCACCGCTGGCGTTATAATAAATGGTGGTCGAGTAAACGTTGTTCAAAAAACCCGTACCGTAACGCTTGATGCCGGACCCTTGCAGATCGTCGGGGTTGTTGGGGTTGACCCATTCGGTGCCGTAACCCACCCAGGTCAGGGCGTCACCCTGATACGCGCTTAGGCTCAGCGTATTGTAGGGCATCGGCGTCACGCCGTTCACCGGGTTGACCAAGTGCATCAAACCGAGGTCGTTGTCCGTGGTGTTCGGGTTCCAGGAAGGGTGCAAATAATAGGCATCGGCGTCGTAGGCCGTACCCCCCGAAGGATGCGTGGCGTCGGGGCCGATGTAGAAGCTGACCTGATTGGCCGGATAAATGCCTCCGTTGACGTCCACGCAGTGGGCCGCTGTCAACACCCACTGTGGCGCAATGAGGGTCCCTGAGCAAAACTGCCCCCAGTAACCGTCGAAATCGACCACCAGGGCACCCACGGCGGGCCAACTTGATGTTTGGATGCCGTCGATGACGGCTTGTTCGTCCTGGCGAAGTTCCTGCTCGCTCGGCTGGCAGGCCGCCATGCTCATGGCAATCAGGCCCACGACCGGCCACCACAAATTGCGCCTCATGCTGGACTCTCCTCAGTCCGCCCCTCTCTCCTTTTCCCTTTTCCTATTCCTATTCCTCTAGCCATCTTTCCGGCGCAGCAAGGCCAGACCCAAAAGCAGCAAGCCGAAGAGGCCGGAATGGGTCGATTCACCGCTCGTGGCACAGCCGCCGTCGCCGCCACCGCCGTCGCCGGCCGGGTAGCAATTGCCGCCCTGACACATCATGTTCTCGCCGCAAGACAGGCCGTCGGGTTCATCTTCCCAAACACATGCACCACCCACGCAGTCGTCCTTGGTGCAAAGATTGTCGTCATCGCAGCTAGCCGGCGAGGCGCAGCCGCCGCAGCCTTCGTCCGTAGCCCCGTCGCAATTGTTGTCCACGCCGTCGTTACAAACTTCGATTTGGGCCGGGTTGACGTTTGAGTTGTGATCGTCGCAGTCCGTATTTTCAGCGCAGTAGCCGTCGCCGTCCAGGTCCGTGCAGCTCGAGCAACCTTCGTCGGTCACGCCGTCGCAGTCGTTGTCTCGTTCGTCACCGCAGCGCTCGGCCGCGCCCGGGTAAACTGTGTTGTTTGTGTCGTCGCAGTCGACGTCGTTACAGTAACCGTCGCCGTCCCGATCGGTACAAGTAGCGCAGCTTTCGTCGGTTTCGCCATCGCAGTCGTTGTCGATATTATCGCCGCAAATTTCCGGTGCGCCGGGATAAACCGTCGCGTCGTTGTCATTGCAGTCGCCGTTGGATGCGCAAACCCCATCATCGTCCGCGTCGGTGCAGGTGCCGCAGTTCTCGTCGGTTGCGCCATCGCAGTCGTTGTCGATGTTGTCGTCACAGATCTCACCAGCGCCCGGATTAACGTCGCCGTTGTTGTCGTTGCAGTCGGCGTCCGAGCAGTAGCCGTCGCTGTCGTTGTCGACGCAATCACAGAAACCCACGGTCATGTCCGTAAAGAGGTTGCAAGTCTCACCCGTCGCGCAATCGGCGCCGGTCTCGCAAAAAGAGTAACAAATGCCCTCGGCACCCGAGCCCAAACAGATGAGTCCGTCATCACAAGACAGGCTTTCGGCGATCTCGGTATCGCAGACTTGACCCTCCGCGTTCTCATCGCTGGTGAAGCAGTTGTAAACACCGGGGCTGGCGGTGGGGTAGCAAGCCTGGCCCGGATCGCAGTCACCGCCCGTGATCTCACAAGTCTCGGCCTCGGGCAAACAGATGCCGATCTCATCCAAGCCCTCGAAGATAGGCTGGTAACAAATTTCATCCGAAGCACACACCGCGTCGCTGGAGCAAAATTGGTAGCAGACCTCACCGTAGCCGCCGCTGCCCGATGGAATATCCACGCAAACGCCGCCATCGGCGCATTCCAAAGAACCCGAGTTTGGATCTTCGTGACAGCTTTGACCGATGTTAACCCCGTTGGAAGGAATGCAGCCCAGCTCCGTATCGCTGACGGGGTAGCATGCCTGATTGGGGCAATCGCCGCCTTCGATGTCGCATTCTTCCGGAACGCCGCCGCTCATGGTGGTGCTGATCCAACTCTGGTAGGCGTCCACTCGGGTGTCGACACCATCTGAGACGCAATATTGGTCGCCAGCGGAAATGATCCCCACCAGGCGTTCTACGTTGTTGATCGTCATCAGGGTGGTCCCGCCCGAGTCGCCGAAGCAGGGCATGGCGTTGTTGTCGCCGGTACCATATGCGATTTGATAGCTGTAAAGCTGGTCGATGTGGCCCGTGGCCGTGCGCTTGATGCCGCCGCCGGTCTCGGCATATCCGTCGTTGATACCGTAGCCCACCCAGCGAATGGGATTTGAGTCATAGCTGGACAAATTGTAGGTGTTGTAAGGAATTGGAGTCGCCACGTTCGAGGGCACCGGCGTGGACAAGTGCATAAGCCCGATGTCGTCGGTCTGGGCGTTGATCCAGCCGCTGTGGGCAATCATGCCATCTGCCTCGTAAGTATATCCACCTGAGGACGAATTCGCGTCGGGACCGATGTAAAAACTCACCTGGTGGGTCGGGTAGGTATTATGCACGCAGTGACCCGCGGTCAGCACCCATTCGGGATCGATGAGCGTACCCGAGCAAAAATGGCCCCAGTTGTAGCCGTCGTCGACGACCAAGGCCCCCGCCGCGGGCCAGTCGGAGGTCGTTGTGCCATGGACTATGGGGTGGGTGACTCGCTTCAAATCGGTCTCGGCGGTGCCCAAATCACAGGCCAAAACAAAAACAAAAGCACTCAAGGCCATTACTCGCCATATCACTCGAAGCATCGATTTCTCCTGGTCTAGCCCCCACAATCATCAAATCTGTACGAGTCTAGCATAAATATTAATTTTCGTGAACATGCGGGGCCGGCTGGTTTAGTCTATGCCCCATGGCTTCTTCTCGACCAGATGTGGTTCAACAACTCGAGAGCGCACGCGCTTTGTTGTTGGATCTGTCCTTGCGCAACCGCTTGCTGAGTTTCCGGCAGACCAAGCGTTCCACCATCATGATTGAAGGAGAGGATCCCAAGGCCCTTTTCCATCTGCTTTTGGCCGAGGGCAAAAGCTTGGCTTTTCTTCCCAAGCAGGAAGATGGCAATGAGGCGACGGTCAAAGATCCCAAGGACAAGAACCTGGCTTGTGAACTACCTGCCCTGGACTTGCAGCGAAACCTCTTGCACTTAGAGCGTCAAGCTCGCTCCTTCCTTGAAGAAAAGGGCATCAACGCGCTTTACTTGGCTTTGGGTTTTGTTGAATGGCGCAGAGAAGACAAGCCGGACAGGGTTCTCCATGCCCCCCTCTTGCTCATCCCGGTTCGCCTGGAGCGAACAAGCGTGGCCAAGCGTTTTCGCCTGAGAGCCTTGGATCATGACCCCATCACCAACCCCAGTCTCAAGGCCTTGTTTGAAAACAACTACGGCCTGAATGTACCCAGCTTAGACGAAGAGCAAGAGGCCGAGGATCAGGATCTGGCCGCCTTCTTCGACAAGTGGCGAGAGGCCTTGGCCCCCCAGGCCGATTGGCGGATCAACTCAAAGGCCTGCTTGAGTTTGTTCTCCTTCGCCAAGATCATCATGCACGCCGACCTGGATCCCGCACGCTGGCAGGCCGCGAATCGCGATCTTTTGGCTCACCCCTTGTTGCGCAGCATAGCGGGCGGCGAGGCCCCACCGCCTCCGCCTCCGGGTACACCGGTGCCGCCCGAGGCGCTGGACGCCGTGACCCCAAACGACAATCACCAGGTACTGGAGGCCGATTCTTCACAGCAGCGCGCCATCCTGTCGGCCAAGCGAGGCCTAAGCTTCGTGCTTGAGGGTCCACCGGGCACGGGCAAGAGCCAGACCATCGCCAACACCATCGCCGAATGCCTGGCCGCCGGAAAAAAAGTGCTCTTTGTTAGCCAGAAAATCGCTGCCCTGGATGTGGTCAAGCGGCGTTTGGATGCCGTGGGTCTTGGAGATTTCTGCCTGGAGCTGCATTCGACCAAGGCCAGTCGAAAAGGCCTGGTCCGCGAGCTGGGCCGGGTGCTGGATCGAGGCCGATTGGAAACGGATTCAGCCGAAGCCCTGGCTACCGAGTTGTCGGAGCTCAGGCAGGCGCTTGGTCAGTACGCGAAGGAACTGCACGAGCCCCTGCATTCCGCGGGTCGCAGTCCTCATCAGGCCATGGCCCGGATGGCCCGTCTGCACCAATGCCCGGACATCTTCTGCGAACTGCCCGAATCCCGCCATTGGGACGAGGAAAACGTGCGCGTCATCTCCGAGCAAATTGCGCGACTCGGACGCGCCGCCGGGCAAGTCAAACCCTTGGAGCAAAACCCCTGGCGTGCTTGCCTGGTTGAGGATTTGACGACCGCCGAACAGGCCGAACTATTTGAAATCCTGGCCAAAGCGGAAAAAAAGCTCGCCCAAAGCCGAAAAGAATCCACAAGCTTGGCCGCAAGCTTGGGAATGGAAGCCCCTTCCGACCTGGCCGAGCTGGATCAGCTTCTTGCCTCCGGTGAGCACCTGGCCTCCTCCACCGGCGTGGACGAAAAATTGCTCATGGGCACACTGTGGAACGAGTTCCCGGAGGCCAGAAAAGATCTGCTGGCGAACCTGGAAGAACTTTCTGAGATCCGCGCATGGGCCAAGGAGCGATATCAGGCCAAACAGCTTTCTGCTCAAGACTGGCCAAGCATCCACAAGCGCGTGAACAGCCGGCGCGGCAACCCCTTCCGCGTGTTTCTGCCTTCTCACTGGCGAGACAAGAAGATTTTTAGAGAGGCGCGACGGCCTGAGCACCTGCCCAAGACCAAGGAAAAGGCTGATGATCTCAAGCGTCTTGCCGTCTTTAAATCCCGCCTCGCGGAAATCAAACAAGCAGACGCCAGGGGCCATGCTGCCTTCGGCCTCTTGTGGCGCGGCGCAAGCTCGGATCCGTCCAGCCTCAAGCACCTGGCTGATTGGCTGCACAAAAGCCGCCGCTTGTGGCTGGAGGGCAAGGTGGGCCAAAAGGGCCTGGAGCAAGCCCTGGAGGGCGTCGACCGAAAGCCGCTCAAGGCGCAAACGACCGACCTGCGTCGCCACCTCGATGCCTTTTCTTCTGCCTGGGCCTGGGCCGAAAAAACCCTGAACAGACAAACTGTCGAGCAGGAATCGAATCCGAAACCGACTGAAAATTTGAACGATCTGGGTGATCGCATCACGCGGATGCGGGCCAAACCCGAAAGCCTGCTCACCTGGATGCGGTTTCAGAGCCAGCGCAGTCAGGCCCTGGGCGGTCCCCTTGCCAAATTCCTAAAGAAAGCCGAAGACAAAGGACTGGATCCAAGCATCTACGCTGCAGCATTTGAAAAGCAATACCTTCGCCTGCTCATCGAGGCCGCCCTGGCCGAACGAAAAACCCTGGGCGAATTCGACGGCCGTGATCACGAAGCGTCCCGCGAGCGATTTGCTCAGGTGGAACCGGCCTGGCTCAAGCACAACCGGCTGCGACTGCATGCCAAACTCAGCCAAGAAAGGCCCCTGACCCAGTTCGGCTCGGCGGGCTCTTCCCAGTTGGGCATCCTGCAAGGAGAAATCGCACGCAAGCGGGGCGGGCGGCCCATCCGGCGCATCTTCGCCGATGCCGCCGAGGTGGTGAGTCGCCTGAAGCCCTGCCTCATGATGAGCCCTTTGTCGGTGGCCCAATATTTAGCGCCAGGGGGATTGGACTTCGACCTGGTCATCTTCGACGAGGCCAGTCAGGTGGAACCGGCCGACGCCCTGGGTGCCATCGCCCGCGGACGGCAACTCATGCTGGTGGGCGACACGAGGCAGCTACCTCCCACTGCCTTTTTCAACCAGGTGGGCGCGGAAGACCCAGACAGCGAAGACGATGGGTCGGCGGGCCTCAACGACATGGAAAGCATCTTGGACCGTGGTGCCCAGCTCCTGCCCAAGTTGGATCTGCTGTGGCATTACCGTTCGCGCCACGACTCTTTGGTTGCCTTTGCAAACAAGGCTTTTTACGACTCCCGTCTGCTGGTCTTTCCCGCGGCCCAAAGACAAACCGATGACCTGGGCCTCAAGATGCGCTACCACCCTGAGGATTTCTACGAACGGGGCACTTCCGGCAGCAACCCGGCCCAGGCCAGACGCCTGGCCGACTGGATCTTCGAACAACTCAAGGCGCATCCGGACAAGAGCCTCGGCGTGGGCACCTTCAGTCAGGCCCAGCAGCAGGTGATCCTGGACGCCATCGAGGACAAGCGCCGGGCGGACGACAGCCTGGAGACCCTCTTTCATCCGGACCGGCCCGATCCCTTCTTCGTCAAAAACTTAGAAACCATTCAGGGCGATGAAAGGGACGTGATCGCGCTGAGCATCGGCTATGGCAAGCCCTCTTCTGACAAACCGCTCAGCATGAATTTCGGGCCCTTGAATCATGAGGGCGGCTGGCGGCGGTTGAACGTGCTCATCACCCGCGCGCGGGAGCGCTGCGTGATTTTCAGCTCCATCCGACCGGAGGATTTTCGCTTAGACAACACCAAGGCAAGAGGAGTGCATGCGCTTTGCGATTATCTTCGTTGTGCCTTCGCGGAAGCCTCAGCAACACGCCGTGCCAAAGTCGATACGCCCTCGCAAGGCGATCTGGAACAAGCCTTGATAGAAGCCCTGGGGCCCGACTCCTATGACCTGTCTCCTCAGCTGGGAGGTGGCCCTTTCTCTTTGGACCTGGCCCTGAGTGATCCGGCGGAACCCGAGCGCTACCTCTTGGGTCTCGCCTGCGATGGCGCCGCCTACCGGGATGCCTGGACCGTTCGCGATCGGGATCGGGCCTTCGACGCGGTGCTGACCCGCCTGGGCTGGAGCCTGCACCGGGTCTGGTCCCCGGATTGGTATCGCAGCCCCAAGCTCTCAATCGAAAGAGTGCATCTGGCCATCGAAAACGCGCGCAAAAAACAACACGAGCAGGCCAAGAAACCGCAGGCTACGGCAGAGGCTTCAGGAGAGGCTGCTTTGAGAAAAGCAGACGAGCAAGCCGAGGATTTTGGCTTCGAGCCCTATCGGCGTTTTCGGCCAAAACGACCGCGCACCTCGGCTCAGTTCTACAAGCTTTCTCCAGAACGCCTCGCCGGCGTACTCTTGGAAATCATCGACGAAGAAGGCCCCATTCATGAAGATGTGGCCATCAGCCGACTTGCCGAATCTTGGGGGCTGGGCCGGGTGGGTTCCAAGGTGCGCAGCATCGGACGCCGGTCCGTAAAGCACGCGGTCCGATATATGCCGGTGGCCCGCCGTGGGGATTTCCTCTGGCCCAAGCACCTGACCGTGCCCAAGGTCCGCTACAGAAAAGACGAAGACTTAAAAGACGCAGCCCACATTTGCCAAGAAGAACTGGGCCAAGCCGCCGTAACCTTGCTACAAATTCAGTTCGGCATGTCGAGAGAAGATCTCTTACAGCAAACAGCCCGAGCCTTAGGCTTCGCCAACGCCGGACGAAAAATCAAAGCCGCCGTTGAGCTCGCCGTCCACGAGGAAATCGATCGAGGCCGAATCGCCGAAGGCGAAGACGATTTCCTACACCCACCCGACGACAAAACCCCAGCTCCCAGATCCAAGCCCCAATCCCAGGCCGGACCCAAGGGCCCCATCTGCCCAGGCTGCGCCAAATCCATCAAGGCCAACACCAAGTTCTGCCCACACTGCGGCCTGAAAATGAAACAACCCACCTGCCCCGCCTGCCAAACCCAAGTAAAACCCAAAGCAAAATTCTGCCCAAATTGCGGCCATTCGCTTCACTAACAAGAAGGGGATGTAGCTTGGTTTTAATCGCAGTATTCGGCGCCCAGGGTGATGTAGAGCAGGGGGGTCAAGAAGGTCATGTCGCCTTCGTTGCCGGAGCTGACGGGCAGGATATTCATGCCCAGTTCGAGGGTCAGGCCGAAGTGCCTGGAGAGGTAGAAGGCGGTTTCGACGAAGGCTGAGAGGCCCAGGCCGTCCACCTTGCCCGAGGGGCCTCCGTCGTGGTGCTGATAGCCTGCAGCAAGGCCGGGCCGAAATTCGACCGTGCCCAGGTTGAATCGGCCCTTGACGGTGGCGAGGGCATTCATGATGTGCATGGTGCTGTACTCGTCCTCGTCTCCCGGCAGGTCGAAATCGCAGAACTCCCCCATGGTGTAAGCGAGATAGCCACCGACGGATAGGTAGGAAGTCAGCATGAAATCCAGCTTGATGGCGAGTCCGAATCCGCCTTCGTACATGCCGCTGCTGTCAGGATGATCGTGGAGATCGTTTTCCATCTCCGTCACATCGGGGGAAAGGAAGGTGAAGCCAATCCCCAAGTTGAAACGCTCGGTCGGGAGGCCCTCCGGGTTTTTTCTGGCTTTCTCTGCCTCTAGCAGGGCCTCTTCGGCTTTCTCCTTCTCCTCCCGCATGGCCACCTCGGCCTGCTCTTTGTCCTTTTCCGCCTGCTCTTTTTCCCGCTCCGCCTGCTCGGCTCGCTCGTTTGCGAGCCTGGTTTCGATTCTGGCCTGTTCCATATCCCCGGCTTTCTTCAAGGCCGCAAGCTTGGCCACTTCGGCCTTGTCCGCACGCTCCTTGGCCTCTTTGGCCTCAAGCCGTGCTTTTTTCAATTCTTCCGCGTCGGCAACCTCGCGGGTCTTTTCCAGCGCTTCGACTTTCTTGGTGGCCACGAGCCTTGCGGCCTCGGCTTCTTCTGCGCGCATTTTCGCCGCCTCCGCCTCACGCCGCATTTTCTCAAGTTCCTCGGCTTTTTGACGCGCATCTTTCCGGGCCGCTTCGGCTTCTTTTCTCGCCACCGCCGCCTTGATCTCCGCCTCTTCGGTGCTGGCGGAACGAACACTCAGACCCCGGCACAGATCGTCGGAGAGGGCCTTGACCGCCACAAGCAGCTTTCCTTCTTCGCAAGGTGCCTCGGCGATGGCGGCCAACTCGGTGACGCCCTTCTTCAGATCGTAGAGCGTGGCGGTGACCTGGCAGGTTTCGCCGACCTTCAGGATCCAGGTGGCCAGGGTCTTTTCGGCCGCCAACTCGCGACCCATTTCAATCTGGCAGCTCTGGTCGTAACAGCTTTTGTAAGTCTCTTTTTTCTGCTCCTTCAATCGCTCGCGAATCTCCGAGCGCGCCATCACCTGATAGCCACCCTTGGTCAACAAAACACCCAAGTAATCCCCAAGCTTGCCAAGCACCTCCGACGCAAGACCGGAACCCTTGTCCTCCATATCGAAAACAGCAACGATCGGACCCTGCGCCTTGGCCGGGGCCGCTGCGAAAACAAACAAGCAGGCCAGCGCGAACAGATTCAGTCTCATGGATTGACTCCCTCCCAGATAGAACCCATAACCAAACACATCTTTCTCGATTACGAAAATTAGATCACGGCCATGCGTTTTGGTCAAATCGCAAAATCGCAAGCTACGTCCCCTGGTTTTATCCCTGAAGGTAAACCTGGGCGCAGTCTGCAAGCCAGCGGGCGCCCTGGGGCAGGACGGATTCGTCGATGTCGAAGCGGGGGTGGTGATGGGGAATTATTTTTTCGGGATCTTTGGGCCCGGCACCAAGGATTAACATGGCGGCGGGGATGCGCTCGGCGAAAAGGGCAAAATCTTCGCCCACCATCAAGGGCTCCATGTCCGAAAGCTCAAGTGCTCCTGCCTGATCGCGGGCTAGTTTGATGAGGTCCGCATCGTTTTCCAGGACGGGCAAGCGCTCAGACCATGAAAGCTCCATCGATGCCTCCATGGACGCCGCCAAATGCTGAGCCTGCTGCCCGAGATGCTCGGTGAGCATTTTTCGCACCGATGACTTCTGGGCCCGAATGGTGCCCTTCATCTCCACCGTTTCGGGGATCACGTTGAAAGCCGTGCCCGCGTGGATGCTCGTGAAACTCAGTACCGCGCGTTCGTAAGGTGCCACCTTCCGCGACACAAGCGTTTGGGCGGCAGTGATGATGCCGGCCGCCACGGGGATGGGATCGCAGCCTTCTTCTGGCCGGGCCGCGTGGGTGGAACGACCCCGCACCCGCATGCTGAAGGAGTCGACGCTGGCCATGATGGACCCCGGGCGCGCCACAGCCCGACCCGCGGGCATTGGACTCCAAACATGCAGGGCGATGGCCACGTCGACTTTGGGATCTTCTAAGACCCCGGATTCGATCATGGCCTTTGCGCCGGCACCCTGTTCTTCGGCGGGCTGGAAAACCAACTTGACCGAACCCGCTGACGGCGGCGCATCCACCAAGGCCGAGGCCGCGCCCAAAAGAATGGCCATGTGCGCATCGTGCCCGCAGGCATGCATGCAGCCTGCTTGCCGGGAACGATATTCCACGTCCTTTTCGTCCGTGACGGGCAGGGCATCCATATCAGCCCGAAGCATGATACAGGGTCCATCGGCCGCCCCGCGGATGAGTCCAACAACCCCCGTGCCCGCCAGGGGCTTGGCTTCAATGCCCAGGCGCTCAAGCCATTCCAAAAGAACTTTCTGACTTCTCTTTTCCTCGCCGGCCAGTTCCGGATGCTGGTGAAAATCCCGACGGATGGCCACCAACTCGTCCAAGCTCAACATGCTCATGCTCCCTTGGCGTCGTCCCGATTTGAAACGGAGCAAAGCTCGGCTCGCGCCTCGAACCAGGTCGTCATTTCTTTGTGCACCATGTCCACAGCCGCGTCACCCAAGAGAATATCCCCATGGGCGAAGTCCACGTCGTCGCCTGCATCATCGCCCAAAAGCCGGAGCTGTTTGTCGTCGGTCTTTAGCCATTGATAGACCGGCGCCACCGAATCCGGTGGGGCGATGGGGTCCTTCTGTCCACCCAAAATCAATACGGGGCAACGCACCTGATCGATGGCCGCCCGGTAGTCATCCTGTCCGTCTCGAGAGCTGAAGTCCCCGCCTTGGGCCCAACCTAAGAATTGACGCATGAGCCCCGACGAGGTGTTTTCCGACAAATTGACCACGGCCAGTCGGGTGCGGGCCGCGGACATGCCCGAGCCGGGCTGGATAAAGATGCGCGTGAAGGGCCCCAGCCACAAACCGGCAACAGGCGCGAAAAATCGGCCCAGCGCCCTGAAGTAAATGGCCGGCAAGAAACAAAGCAAACGCAAGAGCCAAGACAAGCGCCGGGCCAACTTCAGCTCGTCCAGCTTGAACGGAGAAGCAACGAGCACCAGGGCCCTGGGGCCTTCCTTTTCTCCCCGCTGTCCGGCATGCACCAGCGCCAACATGCCGCCCATGCTGTGACCCATCACCAGGGGGCTCGCCCCCTCGGTCTGCGTGGCCAGATGTTTCAGGGCCGCTGGCAGGTCAAAACGAACATGCTCGTCGAAACCAAAGCCCCAATGCCGACCGGCAAAGAGGCTGGGCCGGTCGGACATCCCCGCGCCTCGAAGCTCCAGGCACCATGTGTCGAAACCCCGTCCCGCCAAAGAGCGAGCCAAGGAGATCTCATCGTCCAAATCGAAGTTGTATCGGTTGGCACCCACGCCGTGCACAAGAAGCACTGGGTTTTTGTATTTGCGAACCCTGGGTCGATAGCGGTGCAGGGCCAAGGTCCAACCGTCCTCGGTCGGAACGCGATGAATTTCGTCGCCAGTCCGATTCAGACCGAAAATCCGAGTCCATAGCGCGGTCAAGGCCCGAAAAAAGGCCAGCACCACCGCAATCCAAAAGATAATCATCAAGCCAGTGTTCAAAATGACCTCAGGAATCCCGCGCCGATAGCGCGTCCAGTAGCTTTTGGTGGATATCGCCAAAAGCGCCGTTGGACATGATCAGGACTACAGTCCCGGCGGGTAGTTCGGGCACAAGTTCTGCCACCACCTGATCCGCATCAGCCATGAGCATGGCATCCAGTCCGCGACCGCGCAAATCAGCAACCAGGCTTTGCGAGTCGAAACGCTCGGCCGCCGGAATTTGATCCACGCCGAAAGGCGGCACGATGATCACACGATCCGCCCCTTCGAAACTTTCCGGATATCGATCCTGAAAAAAAGCGCGGCGACTGGTGTTGGTGCGAGGCTCGAAAACAGCGACCAGCTTGCTGTCTGAAAATCGCTCCCGCGCCGCCCGAACCGTCTCGGCCACCTCCGTGGGGTGGTGGGCGAAATCGTCCACTACCGTCACCCCGCCCGCCTCTCCACGGACCTGCATGCGTCGGGCCACACCCTTGAAATTCTTTAAAAGCTTCTCGAATCCCGCTGGCGCCAAGCCCAAAAACTCCCCCACCAACATGCAGGCCAAGGCATTGGATACGTTATGGCGACCCGACAAGGGCACCCAAATGTCCTTCCCTTCGAAGGAAAAACGCATGCCGTCGCTCTCCGCCTTGAGCCCCGTCACGCAACGGTCAGCCTTGGGGCTCAGGCCGTAACTCAGGACCGGACAGCGGGCGCGCTCGGCCACCCGCATTACCTCGGCGTCGTCAGCGCAGGCAATGAGCAGACCGGTCTCCGGGATCATGTCAACCAGGCCCTCGAAGGCCGCTCGGTAAGCCTTCATGTCGGCATAAATGTCTGCGTGATCGAATTCCAGGCTGGTCAGCACCACCACCTCGGGACGATAGTGGACGAACTTGGGGCGCTTGTCGAAATAGGCGGAATCGTACTCGTCACCCTCCACCACGAAGTCCTCGCCCGCGCCCAGACGAAAACTCTTGTCGAAGTTCAGACTCACGCCGCCCACCAAAAAGGAGGGGTCCCTCCCCGCCTCGATCAGCATGTATGCGATGAGGCTTGCGGTCGTGGTCTTGCCGTGGGTCCCGGCCACCATGATGGAGCGCTTGCCCCGGATAAACAATTCGCTAAGGGTTTGAGGAAAGCTCATGACCTTCACGCCTCGCGCCTTGGCCTCCACCGCTTCCGGGTTGTCCTTGCGACAAGCGTTGCCCACAATGACCAGCTCTACGTCCGGGGCGATATGTTCAGGAGCAAAGCCCTCTACCGTGGGAATTTCCCATCGCTTCAGGGCTTCGGACATGGGGGGATAGAAGGCCTTATCCGAGCCACGCACTTCATGACCCGCCGCTTTCAATATGCCCGCCAATGAACCCATGCCTGTACCGCAGATGGCCACCATGTGTATTTTCATTTTGTGCATGCCTCAATCACCAGGTCGTGCAAGCCCGGCCTGAACGTTTTTATTTTTTCGTTCTCCCGGCTGGGGTGCACCCGGTTGCTCAAAAGAATAATCATGCGCTCGGCTTCCGGATCGATCCACAAAGAAGTGCCCGTGAAGCCCAAATGCCCCACTGTTTTGGGGCCCATCTTCGAACCCGCCTGCGAGTCCTTAGATGCGGGCCTGTCAAACCCAAGGGTCCGAGTCGAGCCCTCCTGCACGGAAGGTTTCCAAAACAATCGCAGCAGCTCGGACGGCCAGTCCTTGCCTCGCCCCTGCCAGGCATCCAGCCAACTCTGGGCCAGAGTCGCCACCCCTTCGGCCGTGCCGAAAAGACCGGCATGGCCACTGACCCCGCCCATGGCGTAAGTGTTGTCGTCATGCACTTCGCCCACGAGGGTTCGTCCACGCCAGGGACAATGCTCGGTCGCGGCAAAAACTCGCTTTCCACGTCGGCGTCGAGCCTCCCTTGGGCTTTTTAGATCAATGAAGAAGAGATCTGGGATGTTCAAGCGCATGCGAATGCGAGAATCAAACAATCGATCACAGCTTTGGCCCGTGACTTTTTCTAAGATCCAATCCAAAAGGATGAAGCCCAGATCCGAGTATTCGACCGCCGAGCCCGGATCCTTCACTGGTTTTTCAGCCAAAACCAGGGCTCTGATCGCGTCGCGACCCTTGTCCGTCGCCAGCATGTTGCCGCCGGCCGCTGCCGCGACTTCCTCGAAAAAGGGCCGCCAGGCAATCAGTCCGGAACTGTGCTCCAACAAGTGGCTCAAGGTCACGCGGTCATCGGCGAAGCCCGGCAAGAAGCGCGTTACCGGCGCGTCCAAAGCAATACGTCCGCGAGACAAGGCGTCCATCATCAAAGCCGCGGTGGAAAGTACCTTGGTTAAAGAAGCCAGGTCGAAACAAGTGTCGAGGGCGACATCGGGCCCGGGTTTGTCCGTGCGCAATTTGCCGTGAGCCGAAGCATGCACGCAGCGCCCGGCCTCCTGCACCCAAAGCACGGCCCCAGGAAAAACCCCGGTGGCCACGGCCTCCTCCATGCGCTGGCTGAGCCCGGAAAGTTCCGCGCGCTTCATCGCGCTGCATCCTCCAACAGACGAAGCGTTCTTGCCTTCGCGTCCAACTCGGCCAAAAGACCCACTGGCCAGGCCACGTTCTTTTCAGCGTGCCCAAAAGTCGCGCCGCTCACACATGGCACGCCGAGCTCAAGGGCCAAACTCTCCATCACGGCCCGGACCCCATGTCGCGATCGCCCGGCGGGCAAACAGCGAACCCACTGCCCCAAGACCAATCCTTTGAGCCCCTTGAAAACCCCGGCCTGTAGCAACTGAGTCCATGCCCGGTCCAACCGATAAGTCGGCTCGCCCACGTCTTCCAGCATGAGGATACCGCCACGAAAGTTCGGCTGGTAGGGCGTGCCCACAAGCGAGGCCAACATGGACAAATTGCCGCCAACAAGCCGGCCTCGGATCTTACCCGGCATGACACAGCGGCTAGCGCCGAGAGGCAGCTCTTGTCCCTCAACCTCGCCCGCCAAAAGATCCGCAAGCCAGCGCAGCTGGGTTTTCGGCAGCTCCGCCAGCTGGGTCAATACGGGCCCGTGCAAGCCAACAATCTTGGCCGCTTGCCAGCGGGCCAAGTGCAAAGCCGTGATATCGGAAAACCCGATAAGCCACTTGGGCAGGCCCTTCACCCGGGCGATCTTCGCCAAAGGCAACAAGCGCGCCGAACCATAGCCGCCACGAATGGCCCAAACCGCCCGGCTTTCTTTTTCACGCAAGGCTTCCACCAAAAGTTCCGCCCGAGCCTCATCCGAATTCGCAAGGTATCGCCGACCCCCGGAAGACAACATGCGCCCTTCGTCCAGCAAGGGCACATATCCCATTTGCTCCAACACCTTCATCCCCGCCCGCATGCGCTTTTTGTCGTAAGGGCTGGCCGGTGTAATAAGACGCACCGCATCACCGGGTCTAAGAGCCTGAGGAAACTGAATGGATTCGCGTCGGGCCATGGACGGCATCTTACCGGGCCAAGCCCACGGCGGCAAGAACGCGGAGCCTATCCCGCCACCGGCTCGAAGCGTTCAGCCAGGAGACCGTGGCGGAGGCCGCGGGCCGAGACCGTGAAGCTGTCGGCACCCAGGCGGCGCATCAGGCCGTAGATGACTGCGACCCCGCCCAGAATGACATCTGCCCGGGCCGGGTCTAAGCCGATGATGGCTTTTCGCTCGAGCAGGTTGGCCGCTCGGAATCGTTCCATTTGGGCTGCCACCTGACTGCGGCTCAGCACCAAGCCCTGCACTCGTGTCGCGTCGTATTCTTCCAAGCCCAACTCCACCGCGGCCATGGAGGTCACGGTGCCGCCAACGCCCAGAAGCGAGTCATAGGCCTCGGCCTCGAAGTGACGAAAGGGAGTTTCCTCCAAGTGGTTCAGCAGCGCGTGTAGTGCTTCCGGGCTTGGTGGATCGCCGGTCAAAAAGGCCTCAGTGGCCCGGGAGGCTCCCACCTCAAGGCTTTGTCGACTCTTGATTTGGCTGCTGCTACCGAAGATGATCTCGGTGGAGCCGCCGCCCACATCAAAAACCGCCGGACGCGCCGAGCCTTCTGGCATGTCTTGCATCACCCCAAGATAGGTCAAGCGGGCTTCTTCCGAGCCTTCGATGATTTCGATGCGAAGATCCAGCTCGTCGGAAGCGCGACGCACGAACCACTCGGCGTTCGCCGCGTTGCGCAAGCATAGGGTGCCCACGGCCACCCGGCCGATGACACCCGCGGTCTCGCCCTGGGCCAAGAAGTCCTTGATGCAGGAAAGAGTGCGCTCGGCCGCCTCTGGGCTGATGTTGCCCGTGGAATCCAGGCCCTGACCCAATCGCGTGACTTTGGCCAAGTCCAGAACCTGGCGCAATCCACCACCGGGGAAGCGCTCGGCTACCAACATGAGCACCGAATTGGTGCCCACGTCGATGGCTGCGAAACGATCTGGCCCGGTCTCGCCTGGATGAAGGGGAGCGGATGAATTCATATCCGACCGCTACTGCACCGACGTCGGCAGACCCTTCAAGTACTCGTCCACGATTCGCTTGTGATCCGCCTTGTCCAAGGATTGCCGCATCAGGTGAGATGCCGCGGCCAGGGCTATCTCCACGGCCTCTACGCGCACCGCTTCGACTGCCTTGTTGCGTTCTTCTTCAATCTGGCGCCTGGCAGAGACAAGCATGGTGGCGGCCTCGGATTTGGCTTTTTCCAGGGCTTCTTTACCGGCCCGATCCGCTTCGACCTTGGCCCGCTTGATCGTCTCCGCCATCTGCTGGCGATGCTCCTCCATCTCGACTTTTTGCTCGGCCATGGCTCGGCGGGCTTCCGCCTGCACCTGCTCGGCCTGGTCCAGGCTTTCGCGAATGCGCTCTTCTCGCTTTCGCACAGCCTCCAAGATGGGCTTCCAGACAAAACGCCCGAGCACCAACAAAAGAAGACCAAAGATGAAAAGCGTCCAGATGATGAGGCCCGGATCTATTTTCATCAGACCCATGGCTGACCTCCCATCGTGAGGGTCTCAGAAAAATCCACCGAAACTAAAGCCCCGCAATGGGGCCTATGGTGGCGCTAAGCCTTGACCGCCAACAGAATGCAAACGATCTCGGCAAAAAAGGTCACACCTTCAATGAGGGCCGCGGCGATCAGCATCGTGGTACGAATGTCGCCAGCCGCCGAAGGTTGCCGGGAGATGCCGTTCATGGCACCTTCCGCCAGCCTACCGATGCCGTAACCACCGCCGATGACCGCCAGACCCGCGCCCAAACCCGCGCCCAACCAAGCAAGACCAGTTGCCATTTTCTCTCCTCCTCATGTGAATCAGTCGATGTGAATTCAAGCAATTAAAAAAGCATCAATGGGCTTCTGCTGCCAGAAGGCCGATAAAAACCGCTGTTAACATGGTAAAAATGTAGGCCTGCAAAAAGGCCACGAACAATTCCAGGCAATAGATGAATACGCCGAAGCCCACCGACACAGGCGTGATCTTCCATCCCATCAGGAAAATCAACCCAATGAGGCTCAGGATGACCGCGTGACCGGCCAGCATATTGGCAAAAAGCCGTACGGCGAGCGCAAAGGGCTTGGCCACCACGCCCATTAACTCCACCACCACCATCAAGGGGGCAAGCCACCAGGGCACGCCAGCAGGCACCAGGTGCTTGAAATAACCCAAGACGCCCATGGTGCGCATGCCCGCATATTGAATCATCAGAAAAGCGACAAAGGCCAGAGATGCGGTCACCGCCAAATTGCCGGTGGCGCTGGCACCGTATGGCACCAGTCCGATCAGGTTGCAAAAGAGGATAAAGAAAAAAGTGGTGCAAAGATAGGGCGTGAAACGCAAAGCCGCGTGCTCACCCATGTTGGGTTTTGCAATTTCGTCCCGGATGAAAATCACAAAAGCTTCCACAAGATTGGCCAGCCCCCGGGGCACCATGCCGATTCGTTTTCGCAACATGATGGCCATAAGCAGGAGCAGAAAGGCGGCCAAAAGCATCATGACCACATGCTGGGTCAGGCCAATGTTCACGTGGATGCCAAGGATATCGAAAGAAAAAAAGGTCTCCGGCAGATGCACCTTGTGGCCGAACAGCGAGGGGGTGTCCTGCAGGTGCCCCATGATCATGTCGCCGACTTCTTTGCCGGTCACCGGTATGGCTTCAGACTGCATGCTCCACCTCCGGTTTCAGTTCTCCATCCTCATTCTGCTTCTTGGTCGCCTGACTCAAACCCATGATTTCCACCGCCTGGAAAACCACCAGACCCGCGCCGATGCCGCCCACAAAACCAAAGGTATCCAGCCAGTCAAAGCCAAGCACCAGGCCAAGGGCCAGGCCCAAGACCAGCATGCGGATCAGCATGCCCCCGAAAATCATCTTGAAAAAAGCATGCGGCCCGGCGTGGAAGGCCCGGCGTGCGCCCAGCCAGGCACCCATGCCCAATAGGCCCGCCAAGCCCCAGCCCGCGCTTGCAGCCATTGGCCAGCGCGCCACCGCGGCGTCGAAGGCGACCAGCGCCCCGGATCCGACCAGGGTCAGGCCAAGCATGACGAAGAAGATCGACATACCCGGTGCTTTGGCTTCAGCGCTCATGGTCCTCTGGTGCCTTATAGCTCAGTACTACTTTGAAAAAGTGATAGAAACCGGATCCCACGCCAAACATTGAACCCGCCAGCAAAAGCCAGGGTTGCGTGTCGAAATACCGGTCCAAAGCATATCCCAATCCCACCCCCATCAAAACACAGCCCGCCAAAAGGCTGCCCAAATTCAAAAACGGGCCGATTTGGCGAAGCGTGGAGGAGAATCGCTCAGGCTTCTTCTCCTCTGATAATGGCGTCTTATCATTATTTTGACTCACGAATCAACCTTTTTTGGCTTAGGGCGAAGATGTGGATTTGCTAGGTGCTTCAGGGATTTGGGCGGGAAGCTCCACCTTGGGTTTGGGCTTGGTTTCGGCCTTGGGCTTGGTTTCGGGTTTGGGCTTGGGCTTGGTTTCGGCCTTGGGCTTGGTTTCGGCCTTGGGCTTGGTTTTGGTCCTGGGCTTGGTTTCGGCCTTGGGCTTGGTTTTGGTCCTGGGCTTGGTTTCGGCCTTGGGCTTGGTTTTGGTCCTGGGCTTGGTTTTGGTCCTGGGCTTGGTTTCGGCCTTGGGCTTGGTTTCGGCCTTGGGCTTGGTTTTGGTCCTGGGGACATAGACTTTGCCCGCCGTGGGCGAAGTCAAGGGCGTGGCCGGATCCTCGGCTTGGGCTATTTGCTTTCGCAGGGCCGCAAGCTGCATTTGCACCAGATCGGGTCGCGGATGGTCTTTCAAGGCCGATAGGTAGGCCTTCTCGGCGCTGGCCGTATCGCCCAGCTCCTGGTGACACATGCCCAACTCAAAATGGCTGCGGGCTCTAACCGAGTCCTTCGGGCTGGCGACAAGGAGTTGCTCATGCGCTTTGGCGGCTTCCTCCAGTCGGCCCTCCAGATAATAAGCATTGGCAAGCAGCAACCTGGCTTCGTGCTGAAATTTCCCGTTAGACCAACGATTGAGTAAAATCCGAGCCTCGGTACGAGCCTGATCATAGTCCTTGAGCAGAAAATAGCACTGGGCTACCCGGTATTGGTAGCGATCCGCATCCGAGCGCTCGGGAAAATCGTGCACCAGGCGCTCAAACTCCAAGGCCGCTGCCCGATAGTCCCCGATCTGATCCAGAAAAATCCCTGCGATCTGCTGCCGGGCATCAAAAGCAAAATCCGCCTGAGGATTGGTCTTGATGGCCTCACGCAATCTGCGCACGGCTCGCCGTGGGTGGTTCAGGTAGAGATGCTCCAAGCGCCCCACTTGATATAAAGACCGGGCCTTGTAAGCAAATGCGTCGGGCTGCTTGCTTCGACTCATCTCACGGCTCAAGGCCAAAAAATACCCCTCCGCATCGGCGTAACGATTTTCATAGATGAGATCAAGCCCCTCGACAAAGCGGGCCTCTAAGTCATTATCAACGCAGGCCGGAACCAAAACCCCCGCCAAAATGGCCGAGGCCAAAACAAGGGCCACCAATACGCGCCCCACGCTCATGCCTCTTCGTCTCCGCCTTCTGTCTCGCCGTCGACCTCGCCCTGCTTGTCTTGTCCTTCTTCTTCCTCGTCTTGCTCGGCGAGACGAGCCAGCCCGACCAGGTGCTCACCCTTCTTCAGGTTGATCACCCTCACGCCCTGGGTATCGCGACCCATGATGGACACACCGCTCACTTGGGTTCGGACGACCATACCGCCATTGGTGATCATGATGATGTCATCGTCGGCCGAAACCTGCATGCTGTCCACCACCGGACCGTTGCGATCGGTGATGCGGCAGGTCTTGACGCCCACCCCGCCCCGGGAGGTCAAGCGATATTCGTCCAGCTCGGTTCGCTTTCCATAACCCAGTTCGGTTACGGTCAATATCGTGGCGCCGGGATTGACCACCTCCATGGACACCACGGCGTCGTCTTCTCGAAGCTTGATGCCACGCACGCCCCGTGCTGTACGACCCATGCCTCGCACGTTTTGCTCGCGGAATCGCACCGCCATCCCTTGGCGACTGGTGATCATGAGCTCTTGTGAGCCCGAGGTCAGGACGGCAGAGATGATGCTGTCTCCCTCGTCCACACCCATGGCGATGATGCCGGAGACATTGATGTTGGCGTAGGCCGAAAGCGCCGTCTTTTTGATGTTGCCGAAAGCGCTGACCATGACCAGGAAGGCCTCGGCCTCTTGTTCAAAACTATCGATGGGCACAATGGACGCCACGGCTTCGTCGGGCCTCAAGCGCACCAGATTCACAATGGCCGTGCCCCGGGCCGTTGGTCCGGCCTCCGGCACTTCGTGAACCTTCAGAGCGTAGGCTCGCCCGGCCTCGGTCACCACCATGATCGTGCTGTGGGTCGAAGCCACGAAGACATCCTCGATGAAGTCTTCGTCCCGGGCCTTCATGCCCGTGCGCCCCCTGCCTCCCCGTTTTTGTCGCCGGTATAAGTTCAAGGCTGTGCGCTTGATGTAGCCTGCATGAGTGATGGCGACCATCTGCTCTTCGTCGGCGATCAAATCTTCGATACTCAACTCTTCCGACGAGACCACGATATCGGTGCGGCGTTCGTCGCCATAAGCCTCGCGTATTTCCTCCAGCTCTTCGATGACCACGTTCATCAGCTTGGCCACATCTTCCAAAATGGCCGCCAGTCGATCGATCTCTGAACGCAGGGCCGCGAGCTCCGCCGCTATCTTGTCCCGCTCCAGGCCCGTCAGCTTCTGCAAGCGCATGTCCAAAATAGCCTGGGCCTGAATGGCGCTCAACTCAAAGCGATCGATGAGACCCGCCTTGGCCACGGCGGGCTCTTTGGATGCGCGGATGATCTTGATCACCTCATCGATGTGATCCAAGGCGATCTGCAAACCTTCCAAAATATGGGCCCGGGCCCGCGCCTGCTCCAATTCGAAAACACAGCGGCGCCGAATGACTTCTCGACGGTGGTCGATGTAATGCCCGATGGCTTCTTTCAGGTTCAGAACCCGAGGCTGTCCCCCAACGATAGCCAACATGATGATGCCAAAGGAGTTCTGCAAAGGCGTGTGCTTGAATAGTTGGTTCAGCACCACCTGGGCCACGGCGTCCCTCTTCAGATCGACGACCATCCGCATGCCGTCCCGGTCGCTCTCATCGCGTACATCGGAAATGCCTTGCAGTTTCTTGTCCCGCACCAAAAGGGCGATGCGTTCGATGAGCCGGGCCTTGTTGACCTGGTAAGGAATCTCCGTGACGATGATGGAAGCCCGGTTGGTCTTGGGGTGCACCTCAATGGCGGCTTTTCCCCGCACCGACACAATACCCCGACCCGTTCGGTAGGCCTGGTTGATGCCCTCCTTGCCGTAGATGATGCCACCGGTGGGGAAGTCCGGTCCGGGCACCAACTTCATCACCTCTTCGATGCTCGCCTCCGAATTGCGAGCCAAAAGAATGGTTGCGTCTATGATCTCTCGCAAGTTGTGGGGCGGAATGTTGGTGGCCATGCCCACGGCGATGCCGGTGGACCCGTTGACCAGCAAGTTGGGCAAGCGAGAGGGCAAGACGGTCGGCTCTTCGGTTGCGCCGTCGAAGTTGGGTATAAAATCCGCGGTGTCCTTTTCGATGTCCTTCAGCAGCTCCTCGGCCAACTTCTCCATCCGACTTTCCGTATAACGATATGCAGCAGCCGGATCGCCGTCGATGGAGCCGAAATTGCCCTGTCCGTCCACCAGGGGATAGCGAAGGTTCCATGGCTGGGCCATGCGGACCAGGGAGTCATAAACAGCGGCGTCACCGTGGGGATGGTACTTCTTCAGCACTTCCCCGACCACGCCGGCGCATTTAGAATACTTTCGATTGTGGAGCAATCCCTCGGTGTACATGGCATAGAGGATACGACGGTGGACCGGCTTGAGTCCGTCGCGAACGTCCGGCAAGGCACGACCGATGATCACGCTCATGGCGTAATCCAGGTACGATGCCCGCATTTCGTCTTCTATGTTGACCTGGGGTGGACCGATGGAGGAGGTGGTTTCAACCATGTTTTTTGACATCCCTCAGAGCACATAAGCGCCCGAAAATGGAACTTAAAACAGCTACTTAGAGATAGCACCGCGCACTGTCTTTTGTCAACGAAAAAACCCTCGGATAATACGAGATTTCACTTGATAAACCGTCCACTTAGACGGGCGCATGCTTGACCTTTGACCCCTGTCGGATCTAGCATCTTGATCATGCGATATCTTTACGGTGATCTGAGTGATTTTCCTCGACAAGACAACACCCTCGACCTGCTTCAGCGCTTCGTGGACATGGCGACAGAGGTCTTGCGCACGGACGGGGAGGTTGAGCGCATATTGGCCGGCATCGAGTCGGACAAGACATTCATGGCCGAGACCAGCAGCCACATCCTGGCATTCGAAAAGCGGGTGGACGCCTCCGTCGACAGCGCATCCAAAACCCAAGCGGACGACAATGTGGTGGGGGTGCTGGCCGAAGGCCTGCGCGCCCAATTGGCTGCCTGGATCGAAGAGGGCCGGAAGCGCTTTGTCGCCAAGGTGAATGTCGGCATCCAGGCCAACCTTTCATTGATCGACAAAAGGCGACAGAGCATGCGCGCGCTGCTTAGGGCTTTTTTCGTCGACAGCGGCATCCCGGTGACCAGCCATCGCATCGGCTTCAGTCTGGACCCCGAAGCCAAGTACTACGAGGCCTGGGCCCGCGTGGAAGACGTGGTCGGCTTGAAAAGTCACTATGCCCTGAAGCCCTCGGATTCGGATTTCTTCTCCAGCCCCAGGCGAGGGCTTGAGCTTTGCGGCGACCGATTGGATCTGCCTGTGGGCACCAAGAAGGCCTGGTTAAAAAAAGAAATGGTTGTAGACACCCTTCGCTTAGACGAAGCCCTGCTCACGGCCGGCGAGGATAGCGATAAGTACTTGGATCTTCGCTTCCAGCGCCGTGGAGCACAGGCCAAAGAGCACGTTCTGCTGCGTATCCCAAAAGACAAAGCCAGCGTCTTGCAGCTCTGGCGCGCAAACGAAGAAGGCCAACTATTGCCTGTCGATCCGGATCTCATCGACAACATGCTGAGCGGGCAACTCAGGCAGATTGGCCAGGCCGTCGCCCCACACCTGCTTCAACTTTTCCGGGCTCGCGGGAACTTAGAGCACATCCACCTTGAAAACGACGAGGAAGACGTGGTTTCCCGCCGACGCACCACGGATCTCATCGATCGGGTGGTGCGGCATTTGGCACCCACGATCATCGAGATCCACAAACGATCTCCCGCTCCGGCCGAACTCTGCCTCAAGGTGGAACACGAGAGCGGACGACGAGAAGAGATCTACCTCCGGCGAAGCGATCTATTGGCCCGCATCAAGCAACTGCCCATGGCCCAGCGCAATCTCTTCGAGCCATTGCAGCTCGACTTCGTTCACCAGGCAGGTCACGCGCCCCACAGGGAATCCTGGGACGAGATCACAGGCAAGCGGAAGGAACCGGAAGAGGGGGCACCGGAAAAGGAAAAGGAAGAGGAAAAAGAGAAGCAGAAGCAAGAAAAGAAAACCACGGACGTCACCATGCCCGATCCCAACAGACACTCGTAAGCACTCACCAACGCAAGAGAGATGCGCCCCAGGTGAAGCCGGCCCCGAAGGCGGCCAGCATGATCAGATCTCCTTTCTTGATGCGACCCTGCTGTTCTGCATCGTAGAGTGCCAAAGGAATCGATGCGGCCGTTGTGTTGCCCAAAAATTCGATATTGGAGAACATGATCTCGTCGGAAATGCCCAGCTGTTTGGCCACGGCCTCGGTGATGCGCTGGTTGGCCTGGTGAGGCACCACCAATTTGATTTGCTCCAGCCCGATCTCGTTCTGAGCCAAGGCTTCGCGGATCACCTCGGGCATTTTCTGCACAGCCGAAGTGAAAACCCGACGGTTCCGCATCTTGGGGAATTGTTTGCCCTCAGCCAACATCTCAGGCGTGATGCGTTGCGGCACAGTACGCGAGCTCGGTGCCTCGATCCACAGATCCTTGGCGTGGTGCCCATCGGCATGCAGGTGCACCGACAGAACGCCTCGGTCCGATCCCTCTTCGGCTGGCCCCAAAAGCACCGCTCCGGCGCCATCTCCGAAGAGACAGGCTACGTCCCGGCCCTCGGTGGAGACATCCAGGCCCGTGGAGTGCACCTCGGTGCCCACGAGCAATACGCGGCGATAGGTACCACAACGAATCCAGGCATCGGCTACGCTCAGTCCGTAAAGAAAACCAGAACATTGGTTGCGGATGTCCAAAGCCGGCACCCCGGGCAAATCCAGCTTGGCCTGCATGAAGCAAGCCGTCCCCGGAAATGCATGATCCGGGGACAAGGTCGCCACGATGATGCAGTCGACCTCGGCCAGTGGCACGCACGCACGCTCACAGGCCTCCCGGGCGGCCTCGGCCCCCAGGTCGCTACCGCCACATTCCTCGCCTACCCAGCGACGCTCACGAATGCCCGTGCGGTCGACGATCCAGTCGTCGGTCGTGTCCATCCACTGGCTCAAGTCGTTGTTGGTCACCACCCGCTCGGGCAAACAGCGGCCCAGCCCCAAAAACACAGTCCGGATCAAGGGAAAGCTCCTTGTTCGGTTTTCATCACCACGGTGCTTTGCCCCGTGGCATAAATGTTTCTACTTGGGGTGCTTCATGTTTGTTTCGGTGGCTTAAATTATGAGATCTTGCCTTCTTTAGAAACATTAAATGTCCAAGTTGTTTACGTCCAGAGCATTCCGCTCGATGAACTCTCGCCGAGGCTCGACCTGATCACCCATCAGCATGGTGAAAACTTCGTCGGCCGCAACCGCATCATCGACCCGTACCTGCAGCAGCGTCCGAGTGGCCGGGTTCATGGTGGTGTCCCAAAGTTGGTCCGGGTTCATCTCACCCAGGCCCTTGTAGCGTGTGATGGTATAGCCCTTCTGACCGGCGGCCAAAACCAGGTCCAGCACTTCCTCTATGCGTTGCACTTCCTTCTGCCCTCCTTTGGAAGCGACCAAGAAAGGCCCCGACCCCAAGACCACGAATCGATCCCTGAGCTTGCGCAGCTGCAGAAAATCCGTGCGAGAAAGATAATCCCGATCCAAGACAGTCTGCTTTCGGCTGCCCTGGTGATGTGTCTCGATGATCAAGCGATATCCTGAGTACTTGGGGTCATCTTCCAGTGTCGGACGGAGGGGCAGCACCTCGGGATGAAAGCGCTCCAGGTAATCGGAAATGCTCTCGACGCGCTTGGTCAGTTCTTCCTTGTCCTCCACCATGGATGCATCCATGTCGGTGGCCATGACAAGGGCATCGATAAGGCGAGCGTCGCGCTGCTTAGACATGCGCTCTAAGATGCCTCGGTAACGCAAGAGATCTCGACAGAGATCCTTCAGCTGACTTCCCTCGATGGGTTTGCCGCCGTTGCCGCCGCCG
>JAFCZJ010000145.1 GCA_019314375.1 Deltaproteobacteria bacterium
CGAAGCCGACGGCTTGCTTGAATTGGACTCAGACGGCGACGGCCAGGCGGACGACGCGGCCCGGCTTGCCGAACTCGGCATCGACGAGGCAGAACGAATTACCCTTTCAGAGCGCTTTGAGCCGGGTGACAGCTTCATTCGTCTGCGCATGAAGCATTTTTCCTCCTGGGATGCCAACTGGGGGTTTTCTCCACCATCCGACGCCATCGGGCCGTATCGCACCCCATCCCAGGGCGGAGACCCCAAGGGCTGCGTCGAGTCCGGCTCGGTCATCGACGTCCACAACCAAATTCTGGGCGAGGACTTAGCATTGGCCGGTCTGCCCTTCGGGCTGCATTATCGTTCGGACCGGGTGCCCGGCAGAAAGATAGCCTATTCTCTGAAGATTCCCCTGGTGGGGCCCGAGGCCCCGGCCAGCCTGAAGGGCATCGAGTTGGTGTTGCAGGTGGCGGGCCAGCAGCACGAATGGCATTTTGATGCCGATCCCGACCCAAGCACCCAGATTGACTTCCACGAGTTCACCTGGGACGGCAAGGACGCATACGGCCGGCGCTTGCAAGGCGCTCATCCCGTGACCGTCCGCATTGGATACACTTACGACGGTGTGATGCAGGCCAATGAGCGTTTTGGGTATTCGGGCAACGGAGCCGAGATCACGGCCAGCCAAACCCGCCAGGACATTACCTTGTGGTTGGAGTGGAAGGGTGCCCTCGGGGCCGCGGACGCCAGGCCCTCGGGCCTGGGTGGTTGGAGTCTGGGCGTTCACCACGCCTATGATTCCAACGGTCGCATTTTGTATCGCGGCGACGGGGGTCGTCGTAGCGCTGATCGTCTGGAGCCGATTGTGCGCACCGTAGCCGGAGGCGGGACAGTAGATCCAAAATTTGCTTCAGTCGGAGACCTGCTTGCCGTCGATGCGAATTTCAAATGCGAGGACGTGGCGGTTGGTCCCGACGGCAGTCTTTACATCGCTTCTGGTCATCAGGTCTATCGGGTTGATCCCGAGGGTTTGATTCATCTGGTGGCAGGTGCCGCCGGAATCGAACCGGGCTCTGATGACGAAGGCATTTTGGCCACCGAGGCCTGGTTCTCCTACATCTCATCCATCAGCCTGGATCGGCAGGGCGTTCTTTATATCTCCAGCTACGCAGAAGATCGGGTGCGCAAGGTCACAAATGGCGGGCGCATCTGGACGGTGGCGGGCAAACTGAACGAGCCGGGCTATGCCGGCGACGGCGGGCCCGCCGAAGAAGCCTTGCTGGATGAACCCGTGGCCATCTTGGCCGCATCCGACGGCAGTCTTTACATTGCGGACATGCACAATTACGTCATCCGACGCATCGGCACCGACGGCCTGATCCACACGGTGGCGGGTCAACAGGACATTTGGAGCTATGACGGGCTGGGCGATGGCGGGCCCGCCGTGGATGCCGTCTTGGGCATGAGCGTCAGCGACTTGGCCGAAGGCCCTGACGGAAGCATCTATTTTGTGGAGCTCCGGGCTCAGCGCATACGGCGCATCGATCTGAGCGGCAAGATCAGCACGGTGGCGGGCAGGGGCTCGGAGACCCACGAAAACGATGGCGATGGCGGACCGGCCATCGAGGCGGGCATCCGTTATCCCCAGACCATGGCCATCGGGCGCGACGGCAGCCTGTACATCGCGACGCAAAGCACAATCCGCAAAGTCGGTCCCGACGGCATCATCACGACCATCGCGGGTACGGGCGAATTTGGCGCGTCAGGGGACGGCGGCCCCGCGAGTCAGGCCACCTTTTCAAAGGCGGGTGGCATGGCCTTAGACGCCGAAGGCACCTTGTACTATGCGGACGAGAGCAGCAACGACAACCGCATTCGCAGCATCACCTCCCCCTTGCCGGGGTTTATGGATCTGGCTGATGAGATTGTGCTGCCGTCTCAAAGTGGGATGGAGGTTTTCCTGTTCGACGCGCAGGGCCGACATCTACAAACCTTGCATGGATTGACCGGGGCCGTGTTGTGGGCTTTTGAATACGCCGAAGACGGCAAGCTTGCCGCCATCACGGACGGGGACGGCAATCGCACAGAGATTGATGGGTATAACCCTTCGAGCTTCAGCATCATTCCTCCTTTTGCCCAGCCAACACATATAGACGTGGACGACGAGGGTTTCATCCAAAGCATCACGGACCCGGCCGGTCGGGTTTTTGGCTTCACGTATTTGCAAGAAGGCTTGCTCACCAGCATGCGGGACCCCAAGGGTCAGGCTTACGAATTTCGCTATGACAGCCTGGGCCGTTTGACCCGGGACGAAGACCCGGCGGGCGGATTCAAGGAAATTCGCTTAGACGAAGACAGCCTGGCGGACGGCAACATTATTGAGCTGGAGACGGCCGAGGGTCGGGTGAGCAACTATCGCAGCGAGCGTTTGTCGAACGGCGCTTGGGAAAAGGTAAATACTTTTCCTGGCGGCCTGATCAATCGGCTAATCGACAAAGGCGGCACGGTCTCGGAACTTTACCTGGCTGACGGCAGTCGGCGCGACACGCAACTTGGCGCGGACCCGCGACTTGGCATGGGTGCTCCTTTGGTGACCCAGCAAAGGCTTCTCACCCCTGCGGGCCTGCAATTGCAAATGGAACAAAGCCGTGAAGTGGAGTCCCCCTCGGGTGCCGGGCTTTTTGATTTCGACCGCATCACCGATACGCTCACGGTCAACGGCAAAACCAGCATCTCAAGCTATCAAGCAAGCGACCGCAGGCTTACCTTGACCACACCCACGGGTCGGCAGCTCACAGGCATAATTGACGAGCAGGGCCGACCCCTTCAGGCGGAAATCGTAGACAGCGGCATCTGGCCCGTGGAGCAAAACTACGATGAATTCGGCCGCTTGCTGGAGGTCGCACAGGGGGCCGCCGCCGAACGAAGGACGAGCAGCATCGCTTATAACGAACGCGGTTTCGTCGACAGCGTGACCGATGCCCTGGGTCGAGTGGTGGGATTTGAGCGCGACGAGATGGGCCGCGTGCTGGCTCAGACCTTGCCCGATGGTCGCGTCATCCAAATGGCCTGGGATGACAACAACAATCTAATCGGGGTGACCCCACCAGGTCGGCCCGAGCATGTCATGGATTACAGCTCGGTGGACGAGATGACTGAATACGATCCGCCGGACATCGGCCTGACAGACGACATGACCCGCTATGCCTACAACCTGGACCGTCAACTAACCCGCGTCACTCGCCCCGACGGGGCCACGGTGGATCTCAGCTACCAAGACGACGGGCGTTTGCAAGGCATACAACACGCCGACGACGCCCTGACCCTAAGCCACGACCACCTCGGGCATGTGACGACCATCAATACCAGCACGGACGAGGTCCTGCTTGAATATGAGTACGATGGGCCCTTGCTGACAGGAGAGAACCTCTCCGGTCCCTTCCATGGCCGTGTGGGCCGGGTTTACAACAACGATCTTCAGGTGGATCGTCTGGATGTCACCAACCAGTCATCGATTTACTACACCCGCGACGACGATGGCTTGTTGGTCCAGGCCGGCGATCTGGCAATCGAGCGCGATGTCGCAAGCGGCATGGTCACGGCCACAACCTTGGGCAATCTGCGCACTCAGCAAACCACAAATTCCTTCGGCGAGTTGGAGACCCACTCGGCCTGGTACGAGGACATTTTGGTTTACGAGGTCATCTACGCCAGAGACATAGGCGGGCGCATTACAGGCAAATCCGAAACCATCCAGGGCACGACCAAGCAACTGGCGTATTTCTACGATCTGGCCGGAAGACTGGAGCGGGTGGAAGAAGGCGGAGATGTAATCGAGCAATATTCCTACGATGAGAATTCAAACCGCATAAGCGCCACCTACGCAGGCGGCGAAAGTCAAGAAGGCAGCTACGACGCGCAGGACCGCATGTTGAGCTACGGCTCGGCCACATACTCTTATACGGACAACGGCGAGCTAAGCCAAAAGACCGAAGGAGGACAAACCTCGCAGTATCATTATGACGCCATGGGCAACCTGCGCACTGTCGACCTGCCCGACGGCCGTCACATCGAATACCTCATCGACGGCCGCAATCGGCGGGTTGGCAAGAAGGTGGACGGGGTCTTGGTGCAAGGCTTTCTATACGCCGACCAACTCAACCCGATAGCCGAGCTGGACAGCAGCGGCCAAGTCGAAAAACACTTTATCTATGGCACACGCATCAATGTCCCCGAGTATATGGAGCAAGCCGGCAGAACCTTCCGCATCATTTGCGACCACCTGGGCAGTCCACGGCTCGTCATCGACGCCTGGACTGGTGAGATTGTGCAGCAAGTGGACCATGACGCCTTCGGCCGCAGCATCGAAGACAGCAGCCCCGGGTTCACGCCTTTTGGTTTCGCGGGCGGCATTGACGATGGGGATACCGAATTCATTAGATTCGGTGCCCGGGACTACGATCCCCGCGCGGGGCGTTGGACGGCGAAGGATCCCATTGGGTTCGGCGGTGGATTTAATCATTTTTCATACGGCTTGAATGATCCCATCCAGAATACTGATCCAATTGGATTGGCTCCAGACGCTTGGACACCTGGTTGGTCTAACGACCCAATCCCGAATCACTACGATGGTGGATCTGTGAAAGGGTGGTCGTGTGACAATCCGAACAGTGCTTATGACGGTATAGCAACAGCTGGTGGGGTTTGGGGCTTCTTTTGTGCTTCCACTCCCGTTGGCTGGGCTTTCGGGGGTGGACTTGCCCTCGTGGGACTAATTGGGTTTTTCGAAGACGTAAGCTGTATTACTTACAGCATTGGGCCCATATCCATTGATGGCGAAACCACTCCATATTCCGGTGGGCCCTTGTATCTGGACTAGAGTAATTGATGCCATGAAATCCTATCACGCAACAAATGGTCCAAGTTTGACGTAGAGGCAAGTATGAAAAAAACTGGAAATGAAAAAATAGTGAATGAGCGATTGGCGTTCGACCGCGTTGCGCCTAGTCTCGATGTCGATTTCAAGTTCAAATTCAACAGGTACTTCTTTGGTTTTTTTGTTGGACTGGGAGTGCTCTTTATCGTGACGGCTGCCGAAGCATATTTTGGTGGTCGCTCTCTTTTTGCAATTATCTTGCGCGCATTCTTGGCTTCTGCCTATTTGATTCAGGCTCTAGTCTATTGGCGCAGGTCTCATTATCCCTACATCTCTTTTCGTGGTGGTCTGGCATACATCAGGAGGGGGCTTTTCAAGACTGGGACATTGCAGTCCAACGTTGAGTTTCGCCTGGATCAGATACTAAGTGTCGATGATCAAGAGACTCTACTCATGTTAGAAATCGAAGGCACGGATCCGATAGGCTTGTCGCTCAGGCTGGTCCGACCAAGTGAGCGGGGTTTCTTAAAGAGCCTTTTGCATTCTAATCTCCCAAGAGAAGATGTATAGGCATTCGCAGCAAGCCCTTGGAATTTTACATGAATTTGTCTCAAATAAATTCGGAATGAGTAGTCCAATAGTCCCCCAAAAAACGTGACCAAAACGTGACCAACCTGGATTACTGGGGTGTTCGCAAGGGTCACGAGGGGTCACTCATCGAAGTATTCAAGCTTACGAAATGATGTGACTTGTGGCTGACCGAGGCACATGGTGTGACCTGTTTGCTTTGTCAATTTAAGGACTTAAAATCCCTCGGCGCTGACCTCGATGGCCTCTTCCCTGCGCAACTCATCCCGAATGCGACGGACTCCCGCCTCGGGATTTTCTTTACGCATCCCCTCAATGCGAAGCCGCAGTTCATCGCAATATTTGCGGGCCCTGGTATTTGACGGGCTCTTTAAAAACGCATCGACTCCTTCTTCCCGGTACTGCTTCGCCCACGCGCTCACGGTCGCCTTTGCAGCGCCGATGATCTCCGCGATTTCCCCCGCACTCAGGCCAGCCTCGAAAGCCTCGGATGCGAGCACTTTCATCTCAACCGGCACCACGATACGCTTCTTCGGACCAGGTCTTTCCACGACGGCGGTCCTGGTCGCTCGGGTCTTCTTCTTCCTGAAAAATGCCATTTTGCCCCTCCGGTTTGCCGAGTCATGCCCGGCTTTTTCCGGCTGGACTTGTCAACCAATTTCATGCTGAGATCTGTGACATGACTTTATGGACGCTGCATAACTGCCGCTGGTCTGCGCTTGGGTCCTGTGCTACAGAGAGGCTGCGACAAGGCAGCAAATCGGCTGGCCGTAACTTTCGGTCGCAATGCCAACCAAGTTAGCCATGCCTTTCGTCACACAGACAGGCTTGGATTGTCGAGATCGGCTGTACAGAAGGCCATTCAGAAAAATCTGCCTTCAGTTGCGGATAAGATATCTACGGGCAGGCCGCTAAACCAGGTTATTCAGGTTGGTGGTCAACGAATTCAATACTCAGCTTTCAGATTGGCTGATGGCTCAATCAACGTTGGGAGAATCCATGGCGTACCGTAACGTCACAACTGATGAGTTGCGCTTGCTTCGTGAACTGTTGTGTCTTGCGGGAATCAGCGGACCGGACGAGTGGTTGGCGGGCCTCCAAGTGGAGGGAATGGATGACGGCGGAATGGGTTCTCTGCTTCTTTTTGACAAAAAACTAGGTGAGCAGCGTCATGACTTCGGCAGACGTCTTGCCGCAGTACAATTCATTGATGTGGATGGCATAGAGGTTGTTGCAACACTAAACGCCAACACAAACGGAGAACCTTTCGAATTGGATATATGGAAGAAAGATTTCAGTCCCCTTGTCGAGATTTCACTGACTTTTGTTCCACTAAGAGAATCCAAAGTGGGAGAGGAGTAAGATTTGGGTGCCTTATCCCGTAATGGTCGCCGATGCGTATCTAAAAGAAGGCAAGAGGCCCTGGGAGGGTCTCCAGGAGGTCGCATGTACAGGGCTATTTCCTTTTTATGCTTGGTGGTGTTGCCGGTTGTGGGTTGTGGTTCGGAGGCCGAGGTGCCGGCGCGGGAATATGAAGTTCGGGTTGTGGAGGGTCAGTTGTTGGGGGAGCGCCTGGTTGAGGGGGCCAGGGAAGCCCTGCAAGTTGTGCCGGCTTGGTTGCATGACGATTTGGCCGTGAGTTTGAGCCGGCTGGCCGGATCGGATCAGCGGCGTTGGGCTTCGCTTATTTTGGACGCGGACGATCGATTCATCGACGAGATTGCTTTTGTGGTGGCGCATTCGGCCAAGGCCGATTTGCGCAACAGCCTCATCGATCCCCAGTTGCTGCACACGAGCACCCGGTCGATATACGAACGAGCGGCCGAATTGCCCTATGTCGAGTTGCTGGAAGGGCCTGACTACACAACCTTGCGCTATGCCGGTCCCGCCGGACCCGTCGAGCTTCCTCCGGAGATTTATTATTGGTACGTCGTGCATCCACGATTGGAGGATGAACCGCCCATTTTCCTGGATCCCGAGTCCAACTCCACCCAGGCGCCGCCCGCGGGCAAGTTTTGGCGCGAGTCCTTTTACGCCGAGGCCGGGGAGCTGTGCCCGACGGACCTGTGGTGTTCCGAGGATCCCTGGGCCACCGCCGGGCCTTGCCCCGTGCTGCGGGACATGTTGATGGTGGAGACTTCGCTTTGGGAGGGCAAGCAGGACAATATGACGGACAACGGGGCGGTGGGGGCGGTCATGCGCTGGGTGCGAGAAAGCATGTGTTTCGGCGCGGATGGAGAGCGGCCGGTGCAGCCGATGCGCATCTACCATTTGCATCGTGGCAACTGTGGCGAGTGGGCGGACATGACGGCGGCGGCTTTGCGCTCGGCTTTGATCCCGGCGGTTAATGTTGCGGCCTACGCCAACGATCACACCTGGAATGAATTCCATGATGGGCTGGCCTGGCATCAGATTGAGCCGGTTAACGCCATGGTGGATTCGCCGAGATACGACAAAGACGGCCCGGAGGGATCGGGCTGGTGGTGGCTGTATGCCACCTACACCAGTCGGGGCGATGGTTGGACGATCAACAACCAGGATTTTTATTCCGATCAGAACTGCTTGCTTGAAGTGATGGTGCGGGACGCCGCGGGGCGCCCTGTTGAGGGTGCCCGAGTCATCACCGGTACCTGGCGTTTGGGGTTCGTACCTCATTTTTTGGGCCTTAGCGATGCGGACGGCAGGGTTGCGGCGGTTTTGGGTGACCAGAACGAGTACAATCTGATGGTCTTGAGCCCTCTGGGTGACGTGGGGGCCGAGAGTCCGGTCAAAGTCATTGAGGTCAGCGAGCCCGGGGTGACCTATACCTGGGAGGTGGACCTGGCGGAGCGGGGTCCGGAATTCACGGCGGGACCGGCGGAGATGCCCGAGTTGGGGGACTATCGTTTTGAGCTTGCATACGATTTCCCTTCGCGTGTTCTGCATGCCGGTGGTTTGGTGGCCGGTTTGGAGTTTGCTCTGAAGCGGGAGGGGGGACGGGTGCATGTGGCCCTGCTCGCGCCGGAAGACTGTGACGCGGCGCAGGCGGGGGGCACCTTTGATGCTCATTTGGCACCCACGAATGAATCGGGATCTTTTGGTCTGGATTTGGCTGAGCCCGCGGGTTGGTGCGTGTTGCTCAGTAACGAGACCAGTCTGATCGCAAGCAGCACGGGTTTGTTGCGCATTGAATTGCTGCAAAAGGATGTCCAGATCTTTTCGCAAGAACTGGAGGTTTTGCTGCGCCCTGGTGAGAGATTTCTTCTCGAGCTTAAGGAAAGATAGGATTTTTCTGTTACAATCGGTCGCATGTCTACCGTGAGCCCAGAGACGGTGCAGCCCTGGCTGGAAGAACTCATCGGGCGACTGGTGCCCGAAAAGGGCTGGCCCGTCTTGCCGGGCAAGGCCCCAAGACCGGACGCCACCGCTTGGGTCGCTTTGACCTTGGCTTCATGGGGGCGGCTGGATAAGGACTGGGGCAAGGCGCTGGATTTGCTGACGGGATTTCAGCGCAGCAACGGTAGCCTTCCGGTTTTTGCCTCCCAGCCGGAGGCCACCTGGCCCACCTCCCTGGCCGTGATGGCCTGGTCTGCCTCGAAAAAACACGAAGCGTCCATGCAGCGCGCTTTGGACTATCTGCTCAAAATAGAAATTCGCCATGTGGCCGACCCGGCCATCGGTCATGCCCTTCAATTGCGCGGGTGGCCCTGGATTGCAGAGACCCACCCCTGGGTGGAGCCCAGTTGCATGGGATTGCTTGCCCTGTCGGCAGCCGGGCGAGAGGACCCGCGTAGTGACGAGGCGCTCCGCATGCTGCTGAACCGTCAACTCGAGGCAGGTGGCTGGAACTATGGCAACACCAAGGTCTTCGGCGCGACGCTTCGGCCTCAAACAGGCCCCAGCGGCTTGGCCCTGATGACTCTTGCCGGCAGGACCGAGATGAAGAAGGTTGCGCACAGCATCAGGCATTTGAGGCAACAAGTGGAGCAGACGCGTTCGCCACGTTCGTTGGGCTTGGTGGCCATGGGTCTTCGCGCCTGGTCTCCAGAACATTCTTTTTGTTCACAATTGGTTGAGAGTTTGTCGAGACAGGATTTTGGTCCGGTGCCCAGCGATCATTTGTCCATTGCGCTCTGTGCGCTCTCCGGGCAAATTTTGCCTGGCGTCAAGGTCGCTTCTTTGACGGAGTCACCATGAGCGGCAAGAAATTCAAATTCACCCGCAGGCATTTTTTGGCCTCCGGCCTGGCTGTCGGTTCGATTGCGGGCACCTGGGGTTGGCTGACTCGCCCACCCAAGGCCAATACCAGGGTCTTTGTGGCGGCTGTCAAAGACTACAGGGCGGACTTGATCGAGGTGATCAAGGGGGGCTTTGCTGAATTGGGGGTCGGACCCTCGGAGATTCGTGGTAAGCGCATCCTGCTCAAGCCCAACATGGTGGAGGTGGGGCCGGGCATTCATCGCACGACCCAGCCCGAGGTGGTCTATGCCGCGGCAGAGGCTTTTCGGGCGCTCGGTGCGGCTCAAGTCATCGTGGGCGAAGGCCCGGGTCACATCACCGATACCCTGTATGGACTGGACGCCACGGGCCTGGGCGAGGTTTTGCGACAGGCCAAGTTGCCCTTTGTGGATCTCAACCACGACGACATTTTCGTGCTGCCCAATCGGACCGGCATCTCCTCGCTTCCACGACTGGTGCTGCCCGCCACGCTTCGGCAGGTGGACTGGATTGTATCCATGCCCAAGATGAAAACGCATCATTGGGTGGGCATGACCGCCTCCATGAAGAATTTGTTCGGTGTCATGCCTGGCTCTTGCTACGGCTGGCCCAAGAACATGCTGCATTGGGCCGGCATTGGGCCGACCATCCTGGATATCAATGCCGCGGTCAAACCCCATTTCGCTATCGTGGACGGCATCGTGGCCATGGAGGGGGATGGACCCATCATGGGTTCGCCAGTCCATTCGGGTGTCTTAATCATGGGGCGCTCTTTGCCTGCCGTGGACCTTACCTGTGCCAGGCTTATGGGGATAGATCCACGCGGCGTACACTACTTACGGGTTGCTGGGGAACTGGGCGCGGTTTTTGAGGAAGGTCATATTGCGCAGGTGGGTGAGGCCATTTCTGGATTGCGACGTGACTTCAGGCTCTTGCCCGATCTCATTCCAGCTCACCGCGGGCTTCGACCAGGCAGCTGAGTCTCCTTGTCCGAGGCCATGCGGGATTTTCGGATGTAGCTCACAAAGGCTGGGATGGCCACTGCGCTTAAGATCCCCAGGGTAAAGACGCCGCCTTTTAGTAGATCGGTCTTTAGACTAAGGCTGACTTGTTCGTCTTGTCGTTGCACCTTGGGTAAAGCCGAGGGCCTCGGGAAAAGATGATTCAAGGTGTCTTTGATCGCTTTGCGGTTGCCCAAGGCTGAACGGGCCACTGCCGGCATGACGGTAGAGCGGCCCAGATCCGCACCGGCCAGCAACAGACCATAGGCCCTGATCACATGCGTGCCTGCCATCATGGAGTCACGCAGGCCGGCCAGCAGCAGTTCTGCCCGGGCGGCGCAGGGCTTGTTCGTGCAGTAGAGTCGCAGCTCGGCGGCATCGGCCAGGTCGAACTCAAAATGCGAAACTCCCTCGATCAGTGAGCGGAAAGGCGCTTGCTTGTTTTTCGTTGCGGCCTTCCGCATCCAGGGCGGCATGGCAAAACTCAGGCGCAACATGCTGCCCGGCGTCATCTTGGAGAAGATTCCGGGGTGCCGTTGTTTCACCGCCTCATGGGCTTTGCCGGTCCCGGCCCGCTCCACGGCCCTGGGCAAAAGGCTTGGGCTCGCCGCCAGCAAGACGGCGTCGGGACCTGGGTCCAGTAGCTGCACCTGTATGTCCGGCGAGGGACCAGCAGGCATGATTTTGCCGATGATGTCCACCGGCAGTTTGCCCTTGATGCCCATCACGATCTTGGGGTTTTCGTCCGGAGACAGGATTAAGGAGGCCAGGGCAAGCTTCAGATCCTTTTTCGGATCCAAGCCCATCCGATCCCGGGCCATCTCGATGAAGGTGTCGACACCCATGCGCTGCATGGTCAACAAGGAGGCCAGGGCGCTGGATTGTTGGACCAGGGGTGCTTCTTCCAGGTGCTTCCAGATGCGGTCGTATGTCTTGAAGGCCTCGGCCACATCCAGTTCCAGCACCAGGGCCGCACCGTCGGGTATCGCCGCTCGCAGTTTGTCCAGCTTGCCCTCTGCATGGGCCAAACCGACTGGGGCGACCAAAATCAAGACCCATGCAAAGAGTTTGTTCATGGCGCACCTCTATTTCCGATGCTCGTAAGTCCGGGCAAGACAGCCGTCGGCGCGCCAAAACTGAATATCGCCATGGCGATGGGCAAGGCCCAGACCACCATGGCCTGCAAGCCGTCGGCTTTTAGCTTGAGTGCTACACGATGACCCTCGCGGCTTACCTCGGGGGCGGCGGCGGATTTGGGGGATAGCCTGTCCATGCTGGCCAGCCAGGGCTTGGGATCTTCGAGCGCCTTGGCCAGCCAGGTCGGGATTTCCTCGATGGCTTCCAGCTCGGCGGCCAGGAGCAATTGCACAGCCGAACGCAAGGCCCAGTGTCCGGCTACATTTAGCTCGGCCAGTGCAGCCAGTAGATCCTCGGCGTGGTCGGCACCCTTGGTGTCAACGCCCACCAGGGCCATGCGCAGGCTTTGATTCCATTCGATCTCCAGTAGCTTGAGTCCCATCAATGCCGTCACGCCCGGCTGCTGGGTCATGCCGTGCAACTGGTCGCCCAACCACCCCGGCATGTGGACCGACAGGCGCAGCACGAAGTCTTTACCGAGGACGTTCTGGAGGCAGGGGTGTTTCTTCTTTACTGCTTCTGGTAGTTTCTTGGGTTTGAGCGCCGCATCCATCATGCTCTTGTCCGCCAGGATCAGCATGTCGCCTGCCAACATCGCCAGGTCCGGCCCATCTCCGGGCGTGACGTAGACCAACTGTTGGCCTCGCTTTTCTTCACGAGCCTCAGGAAAGAGGCGCTTGGGCGTGTCGGCGGGCAGCTTTCCTTTGACCACGACCACCATCCGGGGATCGGCCTTTGGATCGAAAACAACCGCGGCAGCGATTTTTTCCAGATCCTTGAGCGGATCAAAGCCCAGCTTGGTTTTGGCCAGAACCAGCCCGCCATTCACAATGGCCTGCAAATCATCCAGTTGTTGTTCGAGATGGGGCTCCGCCTTGCAGAGGGGAAGTTGCCTGAGTTCTTGCCAGAATGCTTGGTAGCGTCCGGCCGCGGCCTGGGCGTCCAGCATGAGCCAGGCATCGGCCCGGTCGGGCAGGCGTTGCAGCAAGCCTTCAAAGGCATGGGGTGGCGCGTCGTTTTTGCAGCCGGCAAAAAGACCGACCAGCAGCAAGGGGATAATCCCCAGGCACCAAGTTCGATTGCCTGCATTCATGACCTGCTCCCAAATTGGTGGATTTTATTTGACCCTTCGTAGCACATCCACCAAGGTGGTTGACAGGCATTTTGACCAAGGCTATATTCCCACCTTATATCGGCAATTCACCCCATCCGCGCGAGGCTAGGGGGCATTTTCAGGGGAGAGGCTTCGCGTCGAGGAGGCGTAACAAATGAACGCAACGGAACATGCTTGGTATGCTCATTGGCCGGAAGATGTACCCAAGAACCTGGACCCTGAATTATTCAAGAAGCCCCTGGGGACCTTGTTGGACGACATGGCCAAGTCTAACCCGGACAACCCGGCGGTCATCTTTTTGGACACGACCATCACTTACCGGCAGCTCAACGACTATGTGGATCGCTTTGCCACGTCCTTGAAAAATATGGGCGTGAAAAAAGGTGACGTCATCGCCGTGCGTTTGCCCAACAGCATTCACTTCGTGATTACCTTTTTTGCCGCCATGAAGTTGGGTGCCATCATCACGGCGAACAATCCTTTGTACAAGGCGGCCGAGGTCGAGCATCAGTTTTGCGATTCAGGCGCTAAGGTCGAGCATCAGTTTTGCGATTCAGGCGCTAAAATTTTGGTTGTCATGGATCTGGTATATGAAGAAGCGGGCCGCGCTTTGCCCAAGACCCCGGTGAAGACGATCATCGGTTGCAACATCGCGGACTTCCTGCCGACCTTCAAGCGGATTTTGGGCAAGTTGTTGGGCAAGGTGCCCTCGGCCCCCATGCCCGCCAATGCGCTTAGTTTCATGGATATGCTGAAAATTTCGCCGGACGTACCCAAGGTAGAGTTCGATACCGCCGAGGACCTGGCTGTGCTGCAGTATACCGGCGGCACCACCGGTCTGCCCAAGGGTGCCATGTTGACCCACATGAATCTGATGGCCAACGCCCAGCAGGTCAAATCTTGGGATCCCAAGAGCCAGCCCGGCGTGGATGTCATTGGTGGCGTCTTGCCTCTG
>JAFCZJ010000009.1 GCA_019314375.1 Deltaproteobacteria bacterium
ACCGCATTGATATGGTCGTAGTAAGTCTTGTTGTCCTCGCCCTTGATGGAAAACACGCCGATGCCCATCTTGACCAGGACGGCTGCGATGTCATCCTGGGTGCTCAAGGGATTGGAGGCACAAAGCAGCACCTTGGCGCCGCCGGCCTTCAAGGTATCCATCAAGCTGGCCGTCTCGGCTGTCACGTGCAAACACGCGCCCACCGTAAGACCCTTGAGGGGCTTTTCTTTGGCGAAGCGCTCCTTGATGAGCCTGAGCACCGGCATCTCGCGGGCAGCCCAATCCATGCGGCGCTTGCCTTCGGCCGCCAACTTCATATCTTTGACGTGGTACTTGCGTTTGGCCATGTTGTGTATTCCTTTCGGCTCTTAGCCGTACAGATCAGCTTCCCGCTGCATCCTTGAGCGCGGCTGCTCGATCGGTTTTTTCCCAGGTAAAACTGTCTTCAACACGACCAAAGTGACCGCCCACCGAGGTGGCCCGGTAGATGGGCTTGAGCAAGTCGAGTTGAGAAATGATGTCCGCGGGCTTGGTGGGAAAATGTTCCCTGGCCAATTCGGCGATCTTTTCGTCCGCCAACTTGCCGGTACCAAAGGTCGTCACCATGAGCGAAACCGGCTCGGCCACGCCGATGGCATAAGCCAACTGCACCTCGGCCTGATCGGCCAAACCCGCGGCCACGATATTCTTGGCCATGTAGCGAGCGGCGTAAGCGGCCGAGCGGTCCACCTTGCTCGGATCCTTGCCGCTGAACGCGCCACCACCATGCCGGGCCCAGCCACCATAGGTGTCCACGATGATCTTGCGCCCGGTCAGGCCGCAGTCGCCGAAGGGTCCGCCGATGACGAAGCGACCGGTCGGATTGATGTGATAGGCCGTCTCTGAATTGAGCAAATTGGCCGGCAGAACCGGCTTAATCACGGTCTCAATGATGGATTCCTTGATTTGGGCGTGGGTGGCCGACTCCATGTGCTGGGAGGAGATGACCACGGTCGTGATCGCCTTGGGCTTGCCGTCTTCATAACGAATGCTGACCTGGCTTTTGCCGTCCGGACGCAAGAAGTCCAGCTCACCGCTGTTCCGCACCTCACTCAGTCGCCTGGTCAATAAAGAGGCATAATGGATAGGTGCCGGCATGAATACTTCGGTTTCGTTGGTTGCGAAACCAAACATCATCCCCTGGTCACCCGCGCCCTGCTCGCCGTGCAGGCCCTCCCCGGCTGTAACACCCTGAGAAATATCCGGGGATTGCTTGACGATGGCCGACAGGACGGCGCAGGTCTCCGCGTCGAAGCCCATGCTGGAGTCCGTGTAACCCACTTCCCGCACCACGGACCGGACTACGTCGGGCAGGTGGGCATAAGCACTGGTCGTAATCTCACCAGCGATGAGCACCATGCCGGTCTTAATCATGGTTTCGCAGGCCACACGACAATTCGGATCTTCGGCGATGAGAATATCGAGCACGGCGTCCGAAATCTGATCACAGATCTTGTCCGGATGGCCTTCCGTCACCGACTCGGAAGTAAAAACAAAGTCTTTTGCCTGCATAAACAACTCCTTAGAGAGAACAAGCGCAACGCGCTCAATATAAAATAACCGAGTCAATATGAAGCGCAGGACAAGCCATGTCAACGGAAAACAGGCAAAGCAGGGGGACGTTGTTGCGTTATTCTCATTATTCGAAGAATAATGAGAATAACGCAACAACGTCCCCCTCTCCCTAGAGACCGCCCAAAAGGTCCGTGTGGCCTTCGGCGTTGAAGAAGTCGGGGAAGCGTTCGGCCATCCAATCACGCACCGCGCGCCCGATCTCCTCGCTTGTTTCCATACGCAGCACCCTTCGGGTCAACTTGCGGGCTTCCCTTGCGCTGGAATGGCGAATCAAGTGACGAACGTAGGGCATGGCCACGGGGTTCATGGAAATTTCATCCAGCCCCAAGCCCAAAAGGATGTGCAGGTACAAGGGGTCTCCGGCCATCTCGCCGCACATACTGATCCCCACCCCGGCCCTGTGGGCTTCGGTGATCACGTGATGCAACAAGCGCAGGACCGCCACGTGCAAGGGATTGTACAGATAGGCCACCTGCTCATTGTGCCTGTCGACGGCCAACATGTACTGGATCAAATCGTTGGTGCCGATGGAAAAAAAATCCACTCGGGGGGCGAAAAGTTCGGCAACGTATGCGGTCGAGGGCACCTCAATCATGATGCCCACTTCCAAATCGGCCGCGTAGGGCAAGCTTTTCTGATCCAACTGATGCTTGGCCTCGTCCAGCATTTCCAGCGCCTGATCCAACTCAGCCTGACAACTGATCATGGGAAAAATCAGACGCAGTTTGCCTTCCACCGAGGCACGCAAAAGAGCCCGAAGCTGAGTCAAAAAAGCCTTGCGATGACGCAGGGACAATCGGATCGAACGCAAACCCAGGGCCGGGTTGGCCTCTGGTTCGGTATGGAAAATACGCTGACTCTTGTCACCGCCCAGATCCATGGTACGAATGGTGGCCGGGCGGGATCCCATCTCGCGCAGGATCTTCGAATACACCTTGCGTTGGCCGGCCTCGGAGGGCGCCTTCTTGCCCATGAACATGAACTCGGTCCGAAACAATCCCACCGCTTCGGCTCCATAGCTCAAGGCGGTCCCCAACTCGTCAGCCATCTCAATGTTGGCCGCCAGCCGGATCCGCTGCCCATCGGTGGTCTCGGCCGGCAAAGCCAGCTCGCTCTTCAGCGCCGCCACACGACTGGCCAAGCCTTGGGAACGGGCCAGGGCCTCCCTCACCATCTGCTCGGAGGGATGCACTATCACCTGACCCCGATAGCCGTCCACGATGATCCGATCACCCGTCCCGAGATTGGCCAGGATGCCTTCCACGCCAACCACCGCCGGCAACTCCAGGGCTCTGGCCACGATGGCCGTGTGCCCTGTTTTGCCCCCCACCTCGGTCACAAAGGCTGCCACACGATCGCGCCCCAAAGCCGCCGTATCGGCCGGCGAGAGATCGTGGCTTACCACCACCGCCCGCTCATGGGCCGGCGCGCGCACTTCGGCATCCTTGCCCAGCAAGGTCCGAAGAACCCGCTCTCCGACGAACTCCACATCGGAGCGCCGCTCGCGGAAGTAATCATCCTCGACCGCGTCGAAAGCCTTGCGAATCTCGGCCACAACCTGCTGCAAGGCCCACTCGGCGTTGAGGGCTTGCTGACGAATAAGACTCTCGGTCCCATCGATCAGCATCTCGTCCTTCATCATGAGCACGTGGGCATCGATGATGGCCCCGGGCTCCTTGCTGCCTCGAACACAAAGTTTGGAACGAACGGACTCCAGCTGGGCGACGCTGTCGGTCACCGCCTGGCGAAAACGCAAGACCTCTGGTTCCAGATCGGCGTTTGGCAGATGTCGCTTGGGGATATGCACGCGACGCCGGTCCAGCAGATGAACCAGGCCCACGTGCAAACCCGGGGAGGCATCGATGCCTTGAAAAAATTTGGCGCGCCTGCGCGGCATTCAGTTCATCCTATTCGTCTTCACCAAAGCAATCGGCGATCAGGGCTCCCAGAGCGAGCAAAGCTTGCTCACAATCGTCTCCCTTGGCCTCCACTTCGATGGTCTGCCCCCGAGTCGCGGCCAATTGCAACACGCCCATGATGCTCTTGCCGTTGACCTCCTGGCCATCCTTGCGCACAAAAATTTCGCTTTCAAACTCGTGGGCTTTCTGGACAAAAACAGTGGCGGCTCGGGCGTGCATGCCGAGCTTGTTCCTGATCTCGAACTGGGCCAGCGCCTTCAATCGGCACCTCCCGCCTTCTCTTCCGCTTTTGGCTCACGCGAGTTATTCAACAGGTCTGAGGCCAGGGCAATGTTCTCCCTGCCCTCCCGGACGATGGCCCGGGCCATAACCGCCGGATCGGTCAACTTGCGCAAGCGGAGGTCTACCGCCTTGAGCATCATGGCCAAATTCAAACCAGAGACGATTTCCACCCTTCCGGGCTGCATTCGCGCCAATGCCAAATTGGCGGGCGAACCGCCGAAAAGATCGGTGATCACAATAACGCCCTGACCATCGTCGGCTTCCTTGATGGCTGCATCCAGTCTGCGCTCCAGATCCTCCACGGACAAGCCAGGATCTACCGCCACCGCTTCGATTTTCTGCTGCGTGCCCGCCACCATCTCGAGAGCCTCGAGAAAAGACTGAGCCAGACCCGCGTGGGTGAACATGACCAAACCCACCATGATGCGCTCCTCTACCCCCTGCCGGGACGCTCCACGTCCCGATGTTTCACCGTCACCGGCAAGCCTAAGACACCCAACCGCTTGCCGAGTTCGACAGAAATGGCCACCGAGCGATGACGCCCGCCCGTACAGCCGATGCCGACCGTCAAATAACTCTTGCCCTCTCGATCGTACAGAGGACGAAATGTCGTCAAATAACTCATCACATGCTCGAGCAATAAGGCAGCGTGGGCCGAGCCGAGCACATAGTCCGCCACCTCCGCCTCCCGTCCAGTCTGCTCCCTGAGTTCCGCGACGAAGTAGGGGTTGGGCAAGAAGCGCACATCAAAAACCAGGTCCACCTGAGGCGGGATACCGTGCTTGAAGCCAAAAGAAACAAGCGTCAAGTTCATCGCATCGCCGGGGCTTGACAAGGTGAAGTGCTGTTGCACCAACTCGCGAAGTTGATGAGGCGTCAGATCCGTCGTGTCGATGACCCTATCCGATGCCTCTCGCATGCCCTGCAACAAGGCCCGCTCTGCCTTGATGCCATCCTCGATGCTGCCCTCCTGGGATAATGGATGCCGGCGTCGGGTCTCCGAATACCGCCGTATGACAACCCGATCAGCGCAATCGAGGAACAAGACCTCCACCCGACCACCATCCGATCGAATGCGATCCATGGTTTCCTGAAACTCTGCCAAGAATCGCGATTCCCGAGCGTCGACCACCAAGGCAATCTGCTCGATTTCTTCGGGGGAACAGGGGAAGAGTTCGATCAACTTGGGAAGCAAGACCACCGGCAAATTGTCGATGCAGAAAAAACCCATGTCCTCCAGTGCGTGAATGGCGGTTGATTTTCCCGAACCACTCAAGCCACTGAGCACCACAACCCGGATGGGGTGGCAAGCTTTACCGACGGTATCGATCATCGCCCCCTTAGCACCGATTGTCCTGCTCCAAGATGGCCGAATAAATGGCCTCCGCATCCTCTGCCTCGATCAGGCTGGCACGAAAGGCAGCGTCCTGAAACAAGCGATTGAGTCGCGCCAGGGCTTTCAGGTGACTGCCCTCGGCGTTCTCGGGAATCAGCAAGACGAAGAAAAAGTGGGTCGGCTTGCCGTCGAAGGAATCAAAATCCACACCGGTGCGGCAACGCCCGAAGCAAGCGTGCAACTGCTCGATGCCAGGCACCCGCCCATGGGGAAAAGCCACCCCTTCCTCGATTCCGGTCGAGCGCAGTTCCTCGCGCTTGAGAAGCACCTGCAACAGCACCGAACGATGCAGCTCCTCATGGTTACTGACCAGAAGGTCCACGAGGGCCGCGATGACCTCGTCCTTGCCGCCCACGGGTACCGCAGCCGTGACGTCCGCGCGATCTAAAAAAGACGCAATTCTCATGTTTCTCGTTCCAATACCGAATGTCCGACGTTGGCGCTGGTATCCGGCCAAGAGATCCTCGTGACCGGATGGTGACTTATTGGTCAGTGCCTGGCGAGGATGCCTCAATCAAGCCCACGTTGCCATCGGCACGCCGATAGACGACGTTAACTTCCTTGCTGCTGGCGTTGCGAAACACCAAGAAATCATTATTCATCAAGTCCATTTGCATGACGGCCTCGTCGATCGACATGGGCTTGGCATTGAGCTCTTCGCTCTTGATCACCCTGAGTTCTTCTTCATCCATCGACTCTTGAGCGATCACCTCGTGCCGCACCATGAGGTCTTCACCCAGGCTGATGGGCTGGTACTTGCGAATCTTTTCCTTGTACTTGCGAGCCTGACGCTCGATTTTATCAACGGCCGAATCAATGCTGGTGTACATGTCCTCGGTGTTCTCCTCCCCACGCATCACGATGCCGCGGTACATCACCTTGATGTCGGCTTCGTTCAAATACTTGTGCTTGGCCAAGACCACATGCACATCCGTGGGCGGGGACACGTACTTTCTCAAGCACTCAATCTTGTCCTCCGCGTAGTTCCTCAAGGCGTCAGAAGGCTTCATGTTTCGAAAAGTCACTGAGATCTGCATGGCGTTCCTCCTGCCCCGCTGCACCTGCCGGGCTATGGCGAAGCTAAAATACCTGTTTTCGTTTGCTCGACGGCAAGATGCCCAGCATCTCACGATACTTGGCCACCGTGCGGCGAGCGATATCGATATTTTGTTCCTTCAGCATGTCCACAATTTTTCGATCCGACAGAGGCTTGGCCTGGTTCTCGTCAGCCACGATCTGGCGGATTTTCGCCTTGACGGACTCGCTGGCCAAATCCTCACCGACGGTCCGACTGATGGCCGAATTGAAAAAATACTTCAACTCATAGATACCCTGTGGCGTATGCACATACTTGTTGGTGGTCACCCGCGAAACGGTGGACTCATGCAGGCCCACGTCATCAGCCACATCACGCAACACGAGAGGGCGGAGAAAAGCGATGCCCTTATCGAAAAACTCGCGCTGGAACTTCACGATGCTCTCCGTGACCCGGTAAATTGTGCGCTGCCGCTGATGGATGGAACGGATCAACCAAACCGCCGACCTCAATTTATCCTGAATATAAGAGCGGGTCTCGCCGCCCCGCTTAGCCTCAGCCAGAGCCTTGCGATAGTAGGGACTGACCCTCAGCTTGGCCATGCCATCCTCGTTCAGGACAATGACGTATTCGTCAGCCACTCTTTGCACATAGATATCCGGCGTGATGTACTGGGGTTCTTCCTCGGTAAAGAAACGCCCCGGCTTGGGCTCAAGTTGGCCGATGAGCTTCACCGCTTCATAGATCTCTTCTTTGGGCACCTTCAGTGCCCTGGCGATGGCCTGGTAGTTCTTGCGTTCGACATGAGGCAAATGGGAATCAATGATGGCATAAACCAAGCCATTGCCCACGCGCAGGTGCCTCGCCTGAACCAAAAGGGATTCCCTGAGATCGCGAGCAGCCACACCCACCGGATCGAAGGTGTGCATGACCTTGAGCACCCGCTCCACGTCTTCAATCCCAACGTCCATGGACTCGGCCAGGCTCTCCACGGCGGTTTTGCCGGCCAACTTGTCCGCATCATCGGCGTAAAAATAACCAGCCGGGTTCAAGCTCAAGATGATCTGAGCACCAATATTCTGCTCCTGCTCATCCAGTTCCGACAGGCGAAGTTGCCACAAAAGGTGATCGGCCAAGGAGGTCTTCTTGGTGAGCACGTTTTCGTAGGAAGGCATGTCATCCTTCGAATGCCGTACCCCGGAGCCCACCGGGATGTAGGAACCGTAATTCTCCAGGTACTTTTCCCAGTCGATGTCGTTGGCGCCTTCGGCTCCTTTGACCTCTTCCACCCGCTCGGATCGCTCAATCCGCTCAGCCAGTCGCTCCGCTTGCTCGGCGATGCGCTCCGAGGCATCCTTGGCCTCGCCGCCATCCTGTCCGTCCGTGGTCTCATCCAGGACCGGATTCTCCAACATTTCCTGATTGACCAAATCGTTGAGTTCCATGCGACTCAACTGCAGCAGCTTGATGGCCTGCTGCAACTGGGGCGTCATCACCAGTTGCAGGGTCTGTTTTAGGGACAGGACTTGTCTCAGCTCGGTCATGCGGTGGTCTCTTCTTTATACGTATCCATCCGAAAGCGATCGCCCAAGTAGTATGCCTTGGCGCGTTCGCTACTGGCAATCTTGGCAGGTGTTCCCTCTTCGAGAATCTTACCTTCCGTGACAATATAAGCTCTGTCGCACGTTGACAAGGTTTCCCTGACATTGTGGTCGGTGACCAGCAAGCCGATCCCTGATTCGGACAAACTACTGATTTGTTGCCGTATTTCGTCGATGGTCTTGGGGTCTACGCCGGAAAAAGGCTCATCCAATAGCACGAAGGCCGGATCTTGGATCATGGTTCGCGCGATTTCCAAGCGTCGACGTTCTCCGCCTGAAAGACTGGAGGCCATCTGGTCGGCCACGCGCCCAAGCTCAAACTCCTCGATGGAACGCTCGATGCGGACCTTGGCGGCCTCGCCTTTTAGCCCCATGACCTGAAGAACCAGGCGAAGGTTGTCACGCACGCTCAAACGCCGAAAGACACTGGGTTCTTGAGACAAATAGCCGATGCCGGCCCTCGCCCGACGATGCATGGGCCAGCCGCTGATGTCCTGCCCACGCAGGATCACACGTCCCGCGTCGGCCCTCAGCAAGCCGACCACCATGTGAAAGCTGGTGGTCTTGCCCGCCCCATTTGGACCCAAAAGGCCGACCACCTCGCCGGGGGCGACCCGCAAATCCAGGCCATCCACCACCCGCCGGCCACGATAGGCTTTGACCAGGCCCAAAGCCTGCAAATCCCTCTGCTCAACGGAACTCAAGGCCGCCCCTTCTTGCCGGGACGCGCTTCTTTGGGTACCTCTATTTCAGCACGAGGCCGCTTGACCTCGACCTCGTCCCTGTCCAAATGAAAAATGATGAGTTCGCCCTTGATGCGGTTGGGCCCGTCTTGCACCCAGGGCTTGCCCTGACACAAAATACGTCGGGCCGGCCGGTCGTAGTCAGCCTGCCGGCAATGGCCCCGGCGAGACCCTTGAAAAATATCCACCGATCCGGAGAACAACATGCGCTTGATGCGCCCCGAGGCCTTCCCTTCTTCTGTCTCGGCGTACCGCACCTCCAAGCGAGCGCAACGGATGGTCAGTTCACCCTGGGTGGCCACTACATTTCCGGAAAAAATGGCTTTCTGTTGCTTCTGAAGGATCTTGAGTTCGTCCGACTTGATCTGCACTGCTTCCTGTTCCGGCTTGACTATGGCTGGCTTGCCCTTGGCTGGCTCGGCCGCCTGGGTCATCCCGGTCAAAGCCAGACCCACAAGGGCCAGCATGAACATTTTTCCCCAGCTCACGGTCGGGCCTCCTCAAAACAGATGGGCTCGAGTTGGCCACGCACCTCTTCGACCCGCAGGCGACCCTCCACCTCATCCAGCCATAGACGAGCCGCGTGAAAAACAAACTGGGTCTGATCGCCCAAATAGGCCCGCACCTCCACCTCATCCATGCGCAGAGCCAATGCCGGCCCCTCCGCCTCAGAGGATGGCTCAACTCGCCCACAGGCCACGGCCAAAGACGAAAGCCCAGCCAAGAGACCTATTAAAACAAAACGGGACACGCTCTTTGAAACCTCCATCGGCACATTGTAACCCAAGCCCGACCCAAAGCCCAACAGAGAGCTTTTGCGTCAAATGGGCTCAGGCACTTGCCCTAGGCCGATCGCCCTAAGTCGCATGGCCGATTCACACCGGCCGATCCGAGGGTTATCATGAATGCATGACCGAGAGGTACTTCGACAGCTCTTTGGCGAAAAGGAGGCCATCATGAGAATTTCTAATATACCCAATCGAGTCGTGTGGGGCTTGGGTGCCCTGATTATTCTCATGGCCACACAGAACTGTCAGTGCCAGCTCGGCAACTCCTTCAACGGCACGGATTCGTCATCGCAAGGAGCCTCGACCACTTCCGCACTTCTGGACTCATCCCCGTCGTTTGATCGTCCCACCACCGCATCCCTGGTCGCGCAAGCACCAACCGCTTCCAAAAAATTCAGCCTGCTGGATCTGACCACGGAAAGCTCGGTCCTGAAACTCGATCCCCGAATGGCCCACGAACTCTTGCTGGCCGACACGCGTCAACGCAGCTATCTGAAGATCGATATGCAAGGAGCCAAGCTCGACCAAAACCAGCGGCCCCCACTCAACGTGGCCCTGGTTCTGGATCGCTCGGGCTCCATGGCTGGAGAAAAACTAGCCCAGGCCAAACAGGCCGTGGCCATGGTCCTCGGCACCTTAAGAGAAGACGATCGGGTTTCCATCATCACCTACGACAACACGGTACAAATCATCGCATACCCAACCCAAGGCGGGCAGCCCGAATCCCTCATCCAAAAAGTCAACCGCATCCAGACAGGTGGAAGCACCAATCTTTATGATGGCGTTTCCACAGGCGCCACACTCCTGAAATCCCATCAGAGCGAAAGACGAATCAACCGGCTGGTGCTGCTTTCAGACGGCCTGGCCAATGCGGGCCGCGTATCCATCGACGACATGCAAGAACTGGGGTCACGACTTGGCCGACAGGGGATCAGCGTGACCACCATCGGCCTCGGCATGGACTATGACCACCGCACGCTCACGGCGCTGGCCGTTCGCAGCGAAGGCAATCATTTCTTCGCCCGCAACGCACAGGACCTAGAAGAAGGCTTCGGGCTTGAATTCAGCAAGGGCATGGCCGTGGTGGCCTCGGATGTGCAAATCCGGGTGCGACTCAACCCGGATGTCCGCCTCCTGGATGTACTCAACGCTTCGCCCTCCAAAGTGGAGGGTCAGGAAATCCTTATCCACCGCCGTCAGCTTTGGGGCAACCACAAAGCCTTTTTGTTACTGGAAGTCGACATCCCATCAAGGGAAGATGGCGAAGAAATGGACCTCGCCCAGGTACGAGTAGACTTCACCAACATGCTCAACGGGAAAGCCGAATCCCTCGCAACCACCGCGCGAGTAAGGTTCTCGGACTCCAAAGACAAAGTCCGTGACAGCGAGCAGCAAGACGTCATGGTGGCGGTGGCAGGCGTACTGGCCAACCGCCAGGCCACCGAAGCGCGCCGTCTCTACGAAGCAGGACGCGTGGAAGAAGCCAAGCTGGCATTCGCGTCCACCGCCAAACAACTGGCCGAGCAAGGCCGAAGATACAACTCCAAGCAGCTGCGAGATTTCGGCCAACTCAACGCGAGCAGCGCCCAAAACCTAACCAAAGAAAAAATGAAGACCCTCTACCAACACGAATCCCTGGCCACCTTCGGACAAAGCAACATGGGCTCCAATCCCTACTGAGCCCCCGGGGGGCGGGTCTTCCATCGGCGGTGCATCCAGATCCATTCGGTCGGATGAGCCCGAATGTGGGCCTCGATGCATGCGCTCAAAGCGCGTGTGTCCTCCAGCAGGGCTTGTTCTTTGTTTTCGAGTTCAGAAGGGAGAATACGCTGGACGGTGATCCGCATCCCCCCGTCCGCGCGCCGGTGATTGAAGCAGCAGACCATGGGCGCACCCGTGTGCCGGGCCACCATGGCTGGGGCCGTCGAGGTTGCGGCGAGCTTGCCGAAGAAGGGCACGAAAACGCTGGGAACGCGGGTGTCCTGATCGATGAGCAAACCCAGAATCTGCCCCGAGGACAAAACACCCAGCATGCGCTGAAAAATGTCCGCCTCTCCTCGCCAGATGATGTGAATCCGCCCCTGACGCCGGGACTCGACCAGGAGGCGGGTCAAGCGCGGATCGTAACTCTTTTTCCCGATGACGTTCATCGGAAAGCCGTGCTGCACCAGCGCCCGCCCCATGATCTCCCAATTGCCGATGTGTCCCGAGACCAAGACAACGCCCTTGCCCGGACCCATGGCCTGCGTAAGTAGTTCCCTGGAGCCTGGTTCAAAATCCGCATAGGTGTCCCAGTCCAAGATTCGGCTGGCACAGACCACCTCGGCCAAACCTTCGCCCAGATGAACAAAGGAGCGCCTCCCCAGGGCCTCACGCTCCGACTCAAGCATCTCTGGAAAGGCCCATGCCAAATGCTTCAGGCTACGCCGGCGTTCAGTGCCCGCCAGGCGCCAAACCCACCTGCCCAGCCAGCGGCAGAACCGCCGGGCACAACGCAAGCCCAGCAGACGCAAGAGGCCCGCAAAAAACCGAAGTCCTACATAGATCAGTGTGTTTTTAATGCGCTTGCCCATGGTCGCAGCAAGACGCAGGTCCCGGCATCAAGACTTGGCCGCAGCCATGGCCGCGGCCACGAAGGAGGCAAACAAGGGATGGGGGGCTAAAGGCCTGGATTTGAATTCGGGATGGAACTGACAGCCGACAAACCAAGGATGTTCGGGCACCTCGCACATCTCCACCAAATCGCCGTCGGGCGACAGGCCGGAAAATAACAACCCCTTGTCGGCCAAGGCCTCGCGAAAATCGTTGTTCACCTCGAAACGGTGCCGGTGGCGTTCGGAAATCTCATCCCTTCCGTAAGCCTTGCGAGCCCGACTGCCGGACGTGAGCTTGCAGGGATAGGCCCCCAGACGCATGGTGCCGCCCTTGTCTTTCACGTCCTGTTGGCTGGCCATCAGGTCCACCACCGGATGCGGGGTTTCAGCATCGAACTCTGTGGAGTTGGCCTTCTCCAACCCGGCCACATGCCTGGCAAACTCCACCACCATCATCTGCATGCCCAAGCAGATGCCGAAACAAGGCACCTTGTTTTCTCGCGCCCAACGAATGGCCTTGATTTTGCCCTCCGTGCCCCGGTCGCCGAAGCCTCCGGGCACCAACACACCGTCGACTTTCTCAAGATCAGCCCAGTCGTTGGCCTCAACTTTTTCGGCATCCAGGTAGACCATCTCCACACTGCCGCCATTAGCCAACCCGCCGTGAAGCAAGGCCTCATGCAGGCTCTTGTATGAATCGATGAGATGGGTGTACTTGCCCACCACCCCAATACGCGCCATGCGCTTGGGATTGCGCAAGGTATTGACCACCTTGAGCCAAGGGTCCAAAGCCGATGCCCGTGACCAAATATTGAGCATGTCGGCAATTTTGTCATCCAGTCCCTGCTCGCTCAGATGCAGCGGCACCGCATAGATGGTATCCATATCCACGCACTCGAAGACCGTGTCCTCACCCGTGGAGCAAAACAAAGCGATCTTGTCTTTCAGATCCCTATCCACCGGCCGATCCGATCGGCAAACGATGATGTCAGGCTGAATACCGATCTCGCGCAAGGCCTTGACCGAGTGTTGGGTGGGCTTGGTCTTCAGCTCACCTGCGGCCGCGATGTAAGGCACGAGGGTCAAATGAAGATAGAGGGTGTGTTCGCGACCGATGTCGGCACGAAGCTGCCGAATGGCCTCAATGAAGGGCAAACCCTCAATGTCGCCCACCGTGCCGCCCACTTCCACCAGGCAAAGGTCCACACCCTTGGCTGCTCGCATGATGCGGGCCTTAATCTCATCGGTGATGTGAGGGATGACCTGCACCGTCTTACCCAGATACTCGCCACGGCGCTCCTTGCCGATGACCGTATCGTAGACTTGGCCGGTGGTGAAATTGTTGGGCTTCCCCACCCTGATGGATGTGAATCGCTCGTAGTGGCCCAGGTCCAAATCAGTCTCGGCCCCATCGTCGGTGACGAAGACCTCGCCATGCTGATAGGGACTCATGGTGCCCGGATCCACGTTGATGTATGGATCCACCTTGACCATCGTGATCTTCAGGCCCCGATTCTCCATCAGGGCGCCAATGGAGGCTGCCGCCACGCCCTTGCCCAAACCAGAAACCACACCACCGGTGACGAAAATGAACTTGGTTTGCTTGGCCGACACGCCGCTTACCTCCAAAGGTGAATATCGCAGGCCTGAGCAAAAGCGCAAAGCATCAAGCCTGTCAACGTCTTTTTTACGGACTTGCCAAGTCCCCAGGCCTACAGCTAACATCGGGCACATGAAGCTTTGTTGTTCTGATGGCCTGCGACTCATCGCGCTGCTATTGCTGTTTGGCTGCGCCAAGGGCGACCCCCAAATCGAACTGCGTGATGCAGGCGAGGCCAAGTCCAACCTGCGCAGGGCCCAGCTTGTATTGATCGAAGGCGAAGTCAGGGTCAAACGCTCAGGCGACCCTGAATGGCAAACCGCTCTGGCCGGCATGCAGCTCTCCATCAACGACAAAATACGGACGCAGCGCGGCAGCTTTGCCACCATCGAATTCCAACGGGGCGGCCAGCTGCACATGCAGCCCGAGAGCCTGGTGGCCGTCACCGACCTGAGAATGAATGCCCGCACCCGGGCCCACCGCTCCACCTTCACCCTGGAATCCGGCCAGGTCGAGGCGGAGCTGGATGCCATCACACATAAAGACGCCGAGTTTCGCATCCGAACGCCATCGGCGGAAGCCTCCGTGATCCGCCGGGAGGTGGCATTCCAATGATCCCACGCACTCCCTTGTTCATGCTGGCTCTGACTCTCTGGCTGCTTCAGACGACCCCGGGCCGAGCCGATCCCCCTCCTTCCGAGGTGACGCTCAAGCCGGATCAAACCTTGGAAGATCTGGCCCAGTCCATTTACGACGATCGGGACGCAGCCGAGGAAATCAGGGCCATCAACAACCTGCCACCAGGGGCCCAAGCCAAAGTAGGCACCAAGCTCCGTCTGCCGGGGCCCGAACGCAAGACCGCCTTCGCCGCCTTGAAGGTGGCGCGCCAGGCGGTGGGCAAAGCCCACGGCGACCAGGCCGCCGAGTTTGCCCCCGAACTCATGTCAGCCGCCGACCAGGCCATGGAGCGGGCCCTGCGCGCATGCCGCCGAGCCAGCTACAAAGCCTGTCAGGAGTTGGCCGACGAGACATGGGCCCGGGCACGCAAAGCCCGCCAAGAAGCCAAAACCCAACGCAGTCGAAAAAACCGCTTCACCGTGGCCATCGACGACCAGGGTGTGACCCGGGTCGAAGTCGCTGAGGGTGATGGGGTTAAGGTCACAGCCCAAAAACGCAGCACCACGGTCACGCGCGGTCATGGAGTAAAGGTCGAGCCAGGCAAGGCACCAGATTCACCCAAACCACTCTTGGCCGCACCGGAAGCCGTGCTGCCCTTCCCTGCCTCCGTCTTGACGACTCGCGCGATCCATTTCCACTGGAAACCGGTGCAAGGGGCCATTCGCTATGTGCTGCTCATCAGTCGCGACCCCAGAGGCTTCAAGCCGGTGCGCCAACTCACCACGGACAAAACCAGCTACCTCTTTCGTTCAACGCTTGCCAAAGGGAAATACCACTGGCAGCTAAGGGCGGTTGACGCCGAGGGCGCGGTGGGACGTGCTTCGGCCTCACGCCATTTCCAGCTTGAAACCCAAGCCAGCGGCGTAACCATCGAGCAAAACAAAAAGCAGAAGGGACCCTGACCGCATGACACTACGCGCCCTCGTGGCTGACGACGAGTCGATCTTCCGTGATCAAGTTCGCACCTTGCTCGAAGAACGGGGGGTCGAAGTCTTAGAGGCAAAAGATGGGCACGAAGCCTTCGCCTTGTTCATGAAGGAGAATGTGGATTTCATGATAACCGACTTCCTCATGCCTCGCGTGGACGGCATACAACTCGTGCGCGACATCCGACTGACCGGCCCCAAGGGCAAAATCCCGGTGGTGCTCATGTCGGCTATCTCCAAGGGCCACGTGTTCCAGGGCACCAGCCGAAACCTGGGCCCGGACCACTACATCAACAAGCCATTCAAAGCCAAAAAAATGGCCAAGTTGCTGGACAAAATCCTAAAAAGGCTAACTCAGACATCATGAAACTCTTTCGGGTCATCACCTTGATGCTGCTCGTCTTGACCGCCGGCCCCATCACCGCCGTCGGTTTCATTCTCATCGACTCCACGGTGGACATCACCAAGACATTGACCTGGGAGTTGCAGCAGGAGCGAGCGGATCACGCCAGTCGGCAGATGGCGACCACCCTCATCAGCACGGCCGCCGATCTGGATCTGCTGCTTGCCAACTTGAACGTGGGCAGCATGAACGTCCTGCAGCGACAGGAATTGCTGGCCTCCATCCTGCAAAAACGGCCCGAAATCAACATCATTGGTCTGTACGACGAGCAAGGTCAGAGTCTCCCAAACCAGCTGGCCTTCGACTCCAACAACATCCTGCCCAGCGAGCTGGCTCGCCACCAACAGTTCATGGATCGCATCCCCGAAGAAGCCCTCGCGCGATTTGGTCTGGCCTTCTCGCAGCCCTACCTCATCGATCGAGCGCCCCGAGGCGACCTGGGCATCGAAGCCCGCCGGGAGCGCGTGGTGGCCATGATGCTCAAGCTCTCCTCCGGTGATGCGGGGGCCATGGGCATGGAACTCTCTCTGGCATCCGTAGAGAGACTCCTCACACGCATACGCACCGGCCTGCGCGGACAGATTTTGTTGCTCGACTCACAAAACCGCACGATGGTACGCAACGCAGGCTCAGGCGTCAGTGAAGCCGACGCCAGACTGGTCGACGAAAAACTGCCCCAGCTCATGGGCTCCTTGACCGGCGGGGATGGGGTGGCCTCCCAGTTCTCGGGGGCCCGGCCCTTGCAGCTCAGCAAGACGCAAGCTGTCTTAGCCGCTTACTCCACCCTGGCCAACCCCGCCTGGCGCATCGTCTCCTTAGAGCCTTTGGACGACGCCTACAAGGTGACCCATCGCATGGTCTGGCAGGTGGTTTGGATGGTATTGGCCAGCCTGGCCTTGGCCGTGAGCCTGGGTATGCTTTTCGCCTTCGGCCTGACCCGGCCTATCGGCAAGTTGGTGCGCGGCTCTTTGGATATCGCCCGTGGCAAGTTTGGCACCGAATTGGACATCCGTGCCCGTAACGAGATCGGCGAATTGGCCCACACCTTCAACTACATGTCCCGGCAACTCCTGTATTACGACGGACAAAACAAGGAACTTGTCGACTCCTTGCAACGGGGCTACCTGGAAACCATCAGGGCCCTGGCCAACTCCATCGACGCCAAGGATCAATACACTCGCGGCCATTCGGGTCGAGTGACCAAGGTGGCGCTGGCGGTGGGGCAAGCCATGGGCTTAGACGAGGAGCAACTGAAATACCTGCGTTATGGTGGCATTCTCCACGACATCGGTAAGATCGGCATCAGCGAAGAGATCCTGGGTAAAAAGGGTCGATTAAACGATCAAGAACGAAACCTCATCCAGCAACATCCTGTGTTGGGCGAAAAAATCATCGCGCCCATCGACTTCCTGCAGCCGGCTCGACCTTTGGTCAGGCATCACCACGAATGGTTCAACGGCGAGGGCTACCCCGACGGCCTGGCCGGCGAAGACATCCCCCTGGGTGCTCGCATCTTGGCGGCGGCCGACACCTACGATGCCGTGACCTCCGTACGTCCCTATCAGGCACCAGTGGACAACAAGAAAGCCATCGAGATTTTAAACAAGCTAAGGGGGCGACAACTGGATCCAACAGTCTGCGATGCCCTGATCAAACAGGTCCAGTCCGCCATCGATTCCGGAGAGATGCACCCCGAACAAGTAAAAACCGGCTTCGCCGATCCCGCGAGTTATTAGGGGCCTTCAGCAAGAAACACCAACCACCCCAGTAAGGCCCTTTATGCCGCGCCGCCAGCGGCGCGGTACTATAAACGAATAGACCCCAACCCCAGCCACTCCAAAGCATCCTTCAGCTCGGCAAAGACCGAAGTCTCCATCCCGGATTGCTCGCTGACCGCCTGATAGATGCGCTTCATACCGAAGACATGCGGCTCGGGCGCGAAGATGGCACATTGCTCACCAGCGAAGACATCAGCGTAACGTGCGTACTCTCGAGCGATGCCCCGCTCACCCCGAGCGTTGACCTCGTAATGGGTGCAACCCCGATAGTCCATCAACTTGCGCATGGGCCGAGTATAACCCGAATCAAGGCTGAGCTTTCGAAAGTGCTCAACATGATCCGCCATCTTCACATGCCCCGAGATGCGGACATGCACCAGACGGTGCTCCGGAATAATGACGTACTCGATGGACATGGCCCCCGCCTGTCTCGGTTCAAGACATCATCCAATCAACGAGCCGACATTGTCAAGGGGCGGGTGGGTGATTTCTGGGTATAAAAAAACGCCGCCTCGGCACTTGCTGAGACGGCGCGGAAAAAAACAGGTTTTCGGTCCAAGCGGACCTGAAAAATTCTAGCGCTTGGAGTACTGGAAACGCTTGCGGGCGCCGGGCTGACCGTATTTCTTACGCTCAACCACGCGGGAGTCTCGGGTCAACATGCCGGCCTTCTTCAGGACGGGCCGCATTTCCTCGGAGATCTTCAGCAAAGCGCGTGAAATACCGTGTCGCACGGCTCCGGCCTGTCCAGCCTTGCCGCCGCCTTTTACGTTGACCAGCACGTCGTAACGGCCAACGGTCTCGGTGAGATCGAAGGGCTCGCGCATGATCATCATCAACACGGGGCGACTGAAGTACTCATCGCCATCGCGCTTGTTGATGATCCACTTGCCTTCGCCAGGGCGCAGATACACACGGGCAACAGCTGACTTCCTTCGACCAGTCCCATAAAATTTTTGTATCTCTTCCATGATGACGCCCCTAAATCTCGAGAAGTTCCGGCTTCTGAGCAGCATGCGGATGCTCTGAGCCAGCGTAAATTTTCAGCTTGGTAAGCATGGTATTGCCCAAGGGACCCTTGGGCAGCATACCGCGCACGGCCCTGCGAACGAGCTCGGTCGGCTTCCGTTCGCGAACGGTAGCGGCGCTGCGGGCACGCAAACCACCCGGGTAACCCGAGTAGTTGTAATACATTTTGTCGGTTTCTTTTTTGCCGGTCAGCTTGACCTTCTCAGCGTTTACCACCACCACGAAATCCCCGGTGTCCACATGCGGGGTAAAGGCCGGCGTGTGTTTGCCGCGAAGGATGGAGGCCACGCGGGTGGCCATGCGTCCAAGAACGAGATCATCGGCATCTACCAGATGCCAACGCCGTTCTACTTCGTGTTTTTTCGCGTGTACCGTCGTCTTCTTCATGATTCCAATTCCTTCCTGATAACCGATCCGGCGAAGACAGATCCCACCAGAGCCGGGAGCGCGATTTTTATGCAAATTCGATCACATTGTCAAGCATTATCCCACCACCAAGAAGCAAGAAAAGGCCCCAAAACCTTGGTTCGGCCCCAAAACGCCCCAATGCACTGTTATATCTCAATAAACACCTCATTGCCGACCTGCTCCGATTGGGCGCAGGCCAGAGCATAGGCTGCCTCGTCATAAAAAACACGCATCAGGCACAGCCCTTTGGCCGGCGCGGTGGGCCCAGCCTGATTCCGATCCCGGCTCGCCAATACCTCGGCCAACCACCCTGCTTGCTGAAATCCCCGACCCACTTCCACCAAGCTGCCCACGATATTGCGCACCATATGCTTAAGAAAAGACTGCCCCAAGACGTGGACATGAAAGCAGGCGCCCTGTGCCTGGATTCTTAAAAGATCGATGCGTCTAACTGGACTCTTGGCCCCGCAGTCGGCACCGCGGAAAGCCGAAAAATCATGTTCACCCACCAAGACCTGGGCCTCGGTTTCCATGAGCTTCAAATCAAGAGGCATGCGCAGGTGCCATCGCAGACGGCGGTGAAAAAGAGGCGCCACCTCGCCTGAATGGATCGTGTAGCGATAATGCTTACCCTGGGCCTCCCGGCGGGGATCGAAATCCGGTGCGGTCAGGACCGCCTCCCGCAAGACCACGTCATTGGGCAAAATTGCGTTCATCCCCCTCATCAGGGCCTCGGGTCCGTGCCGGGAAGGGTTGTCGATGGAGAAGACCTGAGCCATGCCGTGCACACCCGCATCGGTGCGACCCGCGCCCATCAGGCGAGCCTCGTGTCCGGTCATCTCGGCGAAAGCCTGCTCGATGACCTCTTGCACCGTGAGCGCGTTGGACTGCCGTTGCCAGCCGGCGTAACCGCCGCCTTCATAGGCGACGACAAAACGAATGCGTTGGGATTCAGACATGGTCAAAATTCAAACGTCAAACCAAACATCACCGTTTCATCACTTAGATTGAAATGCTCCCCACCAAACCCATCCACCCAATTCAAGTTGAACTCGGTGAAGAAATAGGTATTGATGACGCCGACTTCGCTCTCCAAATGAGCGGCGGCGTTGGGATCCAGCCAGTCCAGCAAGACCTTCATGCCCACGGAAAAATGCAGACCGAAAATGCCGCCCTTGGCGTCGGTGCCCCCTTCTCCTTCCACCGCTTCGAACTGGGACACATTGCCCACGCCATCCAAAACCCACCAAACATAGTAGGACAGGCCGCCGGAGACATAGGGCAAAAGCGGCACGTCCCATTTTTCATTGAAGAGATCGAAGGTGTAGCCCACGGTCAGGCGCAGGGGGATGAAATTGAAAACCGTGGTGTCCGAGGACGCCAGCGTGTCCATGTCCTCCACTGTGCTGTCTGTGATGCGACCCTTGCCCATATACTGCACAAAGCCGGCGCTGCCGCCCACGGTCACCACGCCGAACCCGCGCCACAGTTCGTAATCCAGGCCCAGCTCAAAAAGATACTCGCTGCTGCTGCCGAAGACAGTCTTGAAGGGCTCGACATCTCCACCGTGATTCAGGCCTTCGTCGTCCACTTTCGGATAGTAAGGCCCGAAACGAACCTGCAACTGAAACATGGGCTCGACGCTGGAGGACATCACCCTGGATTCCAGACCCGTTTCCTCCATGTCGTCGGCCCGAGCCTGCCCGCTGCCAACGAAAAGCATGCCAAGGACAAGAAAACCCGCAAGGCCACCACGGCCGATCAGGCGACGGCGCCTTTTCCAAGCCATCAACAACAGACCCGCCAGGCCCAGGCCGGCAAACAAGCCCAGACCCACTCCGGTGCGAGTCAACCAAGCCACGGCCACCAGGGGGGCCAGCATGCCGCGAGCCATATCCCGCTGGCTGTCCGAACCGCGAATGGCCCGAGCAAAGCGGGGGCCAAAACGATAATAGCCTGCGATAAAGGCCTGCCCCAAGTCACTTCGAGCCAGCACCGTATCGCGAAAGACTCGCAGTTCAACGACCTCGGGTGAGCCGTAATCGCCGTAAGTGGCGGTGGCCACGAAACAAAAACCACCGTCCTCAGCGCCACCGGCTTCGCGATAGTACTCGTAAAAATCCTCCACCGGCACGGGCGTACCCACCAGGGTCACCGAGGCCAGGCCCTCGTTCATCGCTTCGTCATAAGCCGCAACAACCACCTCGTAGGGCTGCCCGTTGACCAGGTCGCCGATGGTGTAACTCTCGGCAGCCGCGTCGGCTTCCTCCTCAACCAGCCAGTCATCGTCACCGGCACCTTCTTCTCGGAAATAAATCAGGTACCCAGCGATGTCGTCGTCAGGGGGATCATCCCAGACCAGTTTCAGATTGGTGTCACCCGGATTGATCTCCTGGAAGTCGGGTGCGTCGGGCGCATTCACGTCATAACGAATTTCGGCTTTGCCGTAGTATGTGTAGGTATCGGTGGTGTAGCCGGAGTTGATCTCGAATTCCCAACGGACGCAAAAGTAGTAGTCCTCCTCATCGGGGGTGCTACAGTCCAAAGCTTCAATGTCAGACAGGTACAAATCGTCATCGCCATACTCGGGATAATCCCCTTCAAGAAGCGTAAAGCCGATCTCCGCGTCCGGGCCGTCCTCGGCCGTGTTGCCAATCTCGATGGACACGGTGGAGCAAGTCTCGCTCGTGGACAAAAAAACGTCGGCCTCCTGGGTCTCGGCCCACAGGATGCTTAAGCCCTCCAGACTCCAGGCGAAAGAGAGGCTAAAAGTCTCAGGCGTCTGGCAGTCTTCGACGTTGATCCAAGCCCTGTCGCTGGGCGGGTTGGTCAGGTTGGCCTCGATCTCAATGGTTTGGTCGATGGCCCGCACCGGGGCGGCCCAGGCCGTCACCAAGCCTATCAGCGCCAAGGTGAAGAGAAGTCCCATGGGGCTTCGTGTGCTCATGCTGCTCGCCTTCCTTTCCTGCGCGTATCTTCCGTCTTCCGCATTAAAACTGTCACCAAATTGGGAATTACCACGCCCACAGTGATCTGTGCAAATTCTACGCAAGGTTTGTGCCAGCGAAAGCAAACGGGGAGTTCAGGATTTAGCGTTACTTTACAGTGAGTTCCGAAAGAAAGAAGCCAAGCCTACAAGAAGCGACTTGTCCTTTTGTCACCCGCGCCACGGACTCGCTCTAAGCCTTGCCAAAAAGTCAAAGGAAGTCAGCGACCAGGCATTCGGCGATCTGTACGCTGTTTAGGGCCGCCCCCTTGCGCACATTGTCGGCCACCACCCAGAGATCCAGCCCGGCGGGCACGGAGGGGTCCACTCGCACCCGACCCACCAGGGTTTCGTCTCGGCCTGCCGCGTCGATGGGCGTGGGGTACTGGCCCTCTTCCGGATCGTCCATGAGGAGGATACCTGGGGCCTGGCTCAGGAGCTCTCGGGCCTCGGCTTGAGTCAGGGGTTTTTGTAACTCGACATTGACCGCCTCGGCGTGGCCATAGAAAACAGGAACCCGCACGGTGGTGGCGCTGAGGGGCAAGTCCGGCAGATGCAAGATCTTGCGGGTCTCATGCATCATCTTGTGCTCTTCCCGGCTGTAGCCGTCGGCCTCGAAGACGTCGATCTGCGGCAGGCAGTTGAAGGCGATCTGTCGCCCGAAATGCCCCACCGACAGTTCGCGCATGTTGAAAAGATCGCGACACTGCTGCTCCAGCTCCTTGACGCCGCTTTGGCCGGCACCCGAAACCGACTGATAGGTGGCCACCACGACTCGCTTCAAACCCGCTGCGTCGTGTAAGGGTTTCAGGGCCACCACCATCTGGATGGTGGAGCAGTTGGGGTTGGCGATGATGCCGCGCAGGGTATAAGCCGCCAGATCTCCGGCGTTGACCTCGGGCACCACCAGCGGCACGTCTTCGTCTCGCCTGAAGGCGCTGGTGTTATCGATGACCACGCAGCCTTTTTCAGCGGCCAGCGGGGCATATTTCAGGGACACATCGGAACCAGCCGAAAACAAAGCCAGGTCCAGCCCGCCCAAGGACTTGTCATCCAAAAGCCCAACCCGGATCTCTTCTTCGCCGAACTCCAGGATCTCGCCCACCGATCGCTCGCTCGCCAAAAGCCGAATCTCGCTCACCGGAAACCTGCGTTCCTCCAAGGTGCGCAACATCTCCCGCCCCACCACACCGGTGGCCCCCACAATCGCCACTCGGTAGCTCTTGCTCTTGCCAGCCACCTTGCTCTTGCCAGCCACCTTGCTCTTGCCAGCGGCCTTGCCCTTGTCAGCAGCCTTGCCCTTGTCAGCAGCCTTGCCCTTGTCAGCAGCCTTGCCCTTGTCAGCAGCCTTGCCCTTGTCAGCAGCCTTGCCCTTGCTGGCTGCCGTAGTCTTGCTAGTTGCCTTGCCTTGAACTCGTTTCGCCATGGACCACCTCTGCGCTAGGGCGTCACGTCAAAAAACCAGCGAGTCTGCTGGCTCATGCGGTTGCCGACGGCGTCCCGCACGCCGGGCTCCAAAATCACCTGACAGTGGGCACCGGCCGGCAACGGATTGCGAAGGCCCAGGTTGATCATCGCCTGAGCCTGATCGCAACTCACGCTACCGTAGTAATTCGTTCCGTCGCAATTGAGAAACATCAGATCGTCATGAGAGGTGGCGCAGTCGATGGTCTCATCGAACCAGACCTGCACCTCGGGTTCGGAGGCGACGCCCGTGGCACCGTCGGCCGGCACCAATTGCGCAATGCCCGGCGCCAAGGTATCCGGCTCGGGCTCAGAGCCGCAGCCCGACACAAAAACCGCCAACAACAACGCGGTCAAACATGCCAGTCCGCGGCCCATGGGCTAGATCTCCCAGCCCGATTTACCCAGACCCTCAGATGTGCCTGTCATGCAAGGAGGAGCAGTAGATTCGGCCGGAGGCGTGGTTCTCCACGTCGAGGACTGAATCTGCTGGTTCGACGAAGCAGTACAGGTGCAGCTGGGGGATCTGGGCATGGCCTAATTGCCGCCCAGGATCAGAGGCAGGCCGTCTTTGCCCGAACCGATGACGACGATCTTGGCGTTGGGGCTGGCGGCCAACTTTTCCGTGGTCTCGATGCCCATGTAGCGCAAAAAAGGCTCGGTGATGCTCTCGGTGATGATGCGATTGCGATTGGCGATGCCCTTGGCCTCGATGCCCTTGCGCTCGGCTTCTTGTCTTTCCTTGTTGAGCGTGAAGACCATTTTCAGGGCCTTCTGCTCTTCTTCCAACTTCTCGTTGATGGCCGTTTTGAGCTTGGCGGGCAGGTCCACGTTGCGGACCAGGATGGCCTCCAAAATCACGGGCCGGTCCGCGATGAGCTTGGTCACTTGCTTGTAGATTTCTTCCTCCACGGCCATGCGCTTGGTGGAATAAATCTCTTCCGGGGTGAACTGCCCGCCCACCTCACGTGCAACAGAGCGGATGCTGGGGGCCATGAGCACATCGTAGTACTCGGGTCCGAGGGTGACGTGCAGCTTGGCCACTTGGTCGGGCTTGATCCGGTAACGTACGGAAGTTTGCAGCATGATGGACAGCCCGTTTTTGGCCAGCACATGCAAATCCTCGGGCCGGTCCTGGGTGCGCGCGTCGTAGGTGTACATTTTGTTCCAGGGTGCCACGAAGTACCAGCCCTCGGCATAGCTCTCATCCTGGGTGCCGGAAAAGGCCGTCCACAAGACGCCGCCCTCGCCCGACTCCACCTTGGCGCAGCTATTCAGGCCCGTCATGACCAGGGCCACGACAATCATGAGTAAGAAAACAGGTATCGAATTTTTCATGGGCTTACCTCCAAGCACGTTCACTGTCCACTCTTTGCCCAACCGCGCATCGGCGAGCAATATTCGGCGAACATAGCAAAGGGCCTATGGCCTGTCATCCCTTTCCGGAACTCGATCTCAGCAAGGAAAATCAGTCGCAGCCGACGGGCTGGGTGCTGACCACCACGTCGTCGAACCAGACCTGGTTGGAATGGCCCTCGGCGTCGGAGGAGGTGATGTAATGCTGCAGGCGCACGCGGTTGAGCGCCAGGGTGGGGCTGGTTCGCCAGAACATGCTGCTTTCTTCGTGGATCAGCTCGCCGTCGACCCAGTAGGCCATGTAGCCGTCGTGGAGATCCGGCGTGTTGGCCCGCATCGTCATCTCGAAACAGAACCAGCGATTCAAGGGGAAGGCCACCGGAGGATCCGGCTGATAGCTGTTGCCCCAGCAGCATTGGAGTTGCTCGTCACAAGTGGGCAGACCCTTTTCGGCGCAGGCGGCGCAGATGGCTTCCACGTCAGCGTAGCGCTCACAGGCCGTGTCGCAGCTCATATCCGGGGTGTAGGTGTAGAAAAAACCATCGTGGGAATCGGTGCGATGGTCCACGGTGGTACCCATGGACATCTCGCCGTTGGGCAAGCAACCGGCCGCGCCGTGGTACCAGTAGTCGTCCGGCTGGGAGCCGCCGATGTTGAGAAAGTGGTGCACATAACGATGGTCGGGCGCGAAGCGCACCCAAACACGAAAGTAGAGCTGATCGAAAGAGCGCATGGAGCAATTCGATTCCTGCGCTCCGTCACAGGCCCGCCAATCAGCGCCGCCCCCCTGGTGATCGGCCGATGCGGCCGCGGGCATGGACAAGGCCCATTGACCCGAACGGACCGGGGCCTCGGACAAAGTCACCCGGCCCCGATCATCCCAACCAGGCCCGGTTATAAAATCCGTCGTTTGTCGCCAAGCGTCGAAGTCACCCGCGCCGCCCTCAAAGTCCTCGCAAAGCAACCAATCGGGATCGGGCTGAGCACAAGAAAAGTCCGACTGTGCCTGATCCCCGCCCGCATCCCCGCCCGCATCCTGGCCCGCGTCCTGGCCTGCGTCTTGACCTGCGTCTTGACCTGCGTCCTGGCCCGCGTCTTGACCTGCGTCTTGACCTCCGGCATCCTCTTGCGCATCACCCCCAGCGTCCTGGGTCGTGCCCACCGTGCCGCTGGAACAAGCCAAGCCAAACAACAAACACCAGACCATCACAACGAACTTCAGTCTCATATCCAAACCTCATCTTCCCGATTTCGATAAGAATATCGGAACGAGTGCTTTCTAACACTGATAATGCCAGCATAACGTGGCATTAACGAATAAAAAACGATTCGTAAATGCCACTAACACTGATGATGCCAGCATAACGTGGCACTAACGAATCAAAAAACGATTCGTAAATGCCACTAACAAGCAGGCCACGGAACCTCGAGCGAAAAGCCCTGTCTAAGACCTATCCAGCGCAGGCCCGACAAAGCAAACATCCGGGTCTTATGCGAACAGATAGCTGGCGTCGAAATTTCAATCCGGCGCCGAAAACGCTGCCCGTGCAAGCCACGGACTTAAGCGGAGGTATGTCATGAAGAGCGGCTCGACGCGCACGGAAGTCAAAGTTTACTGGGGCGATCACTTGCTGGATTTGCGCAGTTTTTCTCCTGGCGAAACCCTGTGCATCGGCGAGGGCCCGGACCTGGAAGAGGCCTCCGGCGGCAAGTCGCGTTTTGAAATGGGCGGCCTTGTTTACTGCATTCGGCAGGTGCACCCGGTGCGCGGCGTGGTGAGTTCCTGGCGCGAACAGCTCGAGACCAGCTACGCCAATGCGCTGCTGGTGGTGGCCTTCCTGGCGGCCGGGCTTCTGGCCACCTTCCACCTCCGTCCCGGCCGAGTCGAAGCCTCGGTGGAAGACATGCACAAGGTGCCCGACCGCTATGTGCAGTTTCTTTTGGAGCGCCCCGCACCCAAGGCCATGCCCTTGCTCAACATGAATCTGAACGATGGCCAAAACCTCCCCAGCAAAGCCGCGGCGGCTCGCCACAAAGGCATCGAGGGCAAGGCCGGCCAAAAGAACCTGCCCGATCTGGGCAAGCGCAGCGCGCGTCGAGCCCGAGACCCCAACGACCCCAACAAACTTCGCAGCCGGGGCCTGCTTGCCGTCTTGAACAATGCCGGCACGGGACCGGCCGCCGGTATGCCAAATATGGGCACGGGCCTGGGCGGCGAGTTGGAAGACGCCATGGGCGGCATCGTGGGCTATGCGCCTGGTCCTTCCGGCGGCATGAACGGTGCGGGATTGAAGGGCTTCGGCCCAGGCGGTGGCGGCATCATGGACACCATCGGCACCGGCCCTCTGAACACTCAGGGTCGTGCCGGCGGCCATGATGACTATGGTCGGGTACGCCGCCCGAGCAGAACGCGGGCCGAACGAGATATCACCATCAACGTGGACACCCTGCGGGTGGTGGGGCCATTAAGCCGCGAACTCATCCGGCGCGTCATCCGCGAGCACCGGGATCAGATTCGCTACTGCTACAACTTGGCCCTGAACGGCAGCCCGAATCTGTCGGGCAAACTGCAAGTGCAATTCGTGATCGGCGAGCGGGGTTACGTAGAGCAAGCGCGTATCTTGAAAAGCAATCTGGGCAAGGCTTCTTTGGAACGCTGCGTGGTAAGCCGGGTGCGCACCTGGCGCTTTCCCAAGCCCAACGGCGGCGGCCGGGTGCAGGTCAACTACCCCTTCTTATTCCGCCACCAAGGGAAATGACCTACTGTTTGTTCTCTGAATCCAGATCCCCAACAAGCTCTTCAGCATCACCTTCTTCAGCAGACCCACCGGGTCCGCAAGCGCCGGACATTCAAGTAGGCACCCCGAGGCGAGGCAAGATCACAGTCTGTAAAAGGATCCAGACACCGAAGAAAATCAAAAATCCAAGCCAATCCATAAAATCAATCACCTTCCGGCCAACCCAAAAAGAAACTACAGTAAAGTAATATACAAAACAACCCCCCGTCATTCCGAAGGCTTCTGTCGGGAATCCATGCTTCGTATTCGATCATTCAGATCTAAAGTCAAAAACTGGATCCCCGGCAGAAGCACCCGGGGATGACGCCATTAATGTTCTTAAGGTGCCAACGTCCCCCTGAAAAAACGGCCCCGTCCAAGAACGGGGCCGCCACAAACGCGCGGGTGTGAACGCGAGCGAACTAAGCGCCCGGGTTGATCGTAAGCGACCAACCTGTGAGCACACCCTCGTCGTAACGTGCGTGATCGATGACGCGCAGGAGCCAAGTGCCGCCGGCGTCCTGGCCGATGAAGGCCTCGGGCTTGAAGCTTTGATGGATGTCGTCCGAGGAGCCGCCATCGCGGTTCCAGAGCACGGCCTGCTGACCGTCATGCTCGATGATGATCTCTAAGTCGCCGATGTACGTGTGCGCGATGTTCAACTCCACTTCCAGGGCCTGGATGGTCATGCCCGCGGGCACTTCGATGATGCTTTCAATGCCTGTCTTGTCGTTGTCGGGCAAGGGGGCGTCGTCGGCCGAGACGAAATGCTTGGTGGAATCGTCACCGCCCGCCCGGGTGATCACCAGGGCCCAGCGCTTGAGCATGCCCGTGTCCATGCCCGCGTGATCGGAGACGATCAGGGTCCACTCGCCTTTGGCTTCACGGCCATCGTAGTCGGAGAGTTCGAAAACCCGGAAGATGTCCTTGTCCCCGCCGCCAACACGATTCCAAAGCATGACCTCGATGTCGTCATGCACCAAAACGATTTGCAGGTCGCCCACGTAGCTGTGGGTAATGTCCAATTCCACGCTCAGCTGGCCTACTTGCAGGTCGTCTGTCACCGACAGGCTGGTGGACACGCCAAACGAATCGTCGTCGGGAATCGCCAATCTGGGGGAGGCCTCCAAGCGCAGCACGTCGTCCTCGGGATCGGGATCGGGATCCGGATCCGGATTGCAACGGTCACCCTCGGGGGAAAAGCAGTTGCCCCGGGCACCGGAGACGCCGAAGCGACCATGGTGCAGCTTGCGGTTGATGGCCTCCATGATGTCCTGCCAGGAAGCGCGGCCCTGGTTTTCAAAGCCGTTGAAAAGCTTGGCCAAGAAGGCACCGCAAAGAGGCAGGTTCTCATGATAATAGGTGGGCTCCACGTTGGACAAGATGTCCACCGAGTCCCAACCGGCCTTGCCGGTCATAATGGGGCGCACGTAGTACTCGTAGCTCAAACAAGAAGCCACTTGGAAAATCTGGTATCGGTCTGGATACTCCACCCGCTCGAAGGCCATGCCGGAGCCCAGGACGCTGTGGCCGTTGTACAGCACCACCTCGTGCTCGGTGACGGCTTTCTGCCAGTTGTGAAAACGGGCGTAGTCGGCCACGCTGTGGAACAGGTCCGGGTAGTAAACGTCCACGACCTCGGTCAGCTCGCCGATTTTTTTCTCGAAGCGCCGCCCCAAAGGCGCCGTGTCGACTTCGACAAAACCAGCCTCTTCCAGCCACTTGGAAAACCTGTCGGCGTTGGCCCAGTTGTAGTCGTCTTCGATGTCTTCTTTGTCGTCCAGCTTGCCGAAAACCACGACCACGTCCAAACGGCCGTCTTCCCAAAGCTGATCATACTCAGGGTAAGAAGAGGGATTGGATTCCAAGACCTCATCCACGGTCACCGTCATGGGCTGCAAGAGCTCAGTCGGGCAACCGGATTTTGTGGGGTTCCACAGATACCAGTAAATGGACTGACTCAAATCGATGTGGCTGTTGTAGGAAGAACACTTGTCCCCGGCGTCGGCCATGATCGTGTAAGGCTTGAGCGGCACCATGGTCTCGTAAACCTTGCCGGCTTCCACTCTCCGGGCGGCCGTATCCAACAGCACCGCGTTAACCCCACGCATGCGGAATCGAGAGAGCTTGCTCTTATCCACCTGAGCGGCCTGGCTCTTCGACAGCCACTCACCGTCCACCAACCACTCGACTCTTTCCTGGGCGGTCACGTCTTCGGCCAAGATTTCCAAGTAAAAGTCGTATTTGTTTCGCAAGTTGGTCACGGCGAACTGTGCCAGCTCGGGCGGGGCATCGAAAATGCGCCAAGAGGAGGGAACCTGAACATCGGCTTCCAGAGTAACGTGCAATTCCACACCACGCACATTCACGTAACCCGTGTCTTCCTTGCCGCCCGAGACATCCAAGAAAGGGTTGCTGCCTTCATAGAACTCCTGCTGCTCACCCGCGTTGCAAGCCGTCAAAACCAAAACCGCCATCAGAATCGCTGTGCTTTTCATTTTCATCTCTTCAAACCCCCAGAGCTTTGTTGGGTTGGTCTTGGCTCAAACATAAAGCAGATTGCGTGCCACTTTAGGGCGCATCAATCAAGGCACTGAAAAATCAACAGAAAACCATCGAGCTGGCATTGGCATGCTCCGAAGCCGGAGATAAAAGATGAATCCTTCGGGATACAGGAACTAAGCAGAAGGCAACACAACAGACCTAAGTCATTGAAAACTCAGCGTTGCCCAAAAGCATCGGCCGGCGTCAAGCTTGAAGATTTGGGCTACAGTATTCTTCTTGAGGGCTTAAGGAACGTAAAGATCCGTATCGATGGCCGAGCAGGCCAGAAAACCGGAAAGCACACCCAGTTCCGAAGACAGGCTGTCTTGGAATCCCTCGACGAAGGAGCAGCCGGCGTATTCGATCACATAGTCGCCGCTGTCCTGGAAGGCCTGCCCGCTGATGAGGTGCTCGGCCGGGATGCGGGCCAGCAGGCTTGACCATTTGGAGCCGTCGAAATCGGGGGTGGAGAAGTCGAAGTTGGAGTCGGTCAGCTCGCCATCGGGGCCATAGACGGCATAGAGGCCCCGGTCAAAAGCAGGTGACCAGGAAATCGTCACGGCATGGTCCGGACCCACGGGCGGATCCTCGACCACCAAGGAATCCGGGCGTTCACTGGGGGCCACGACCTCGCCGACAAAGTAACCATCCACATGATCCGGTCCCGTGTCCGCCATCTCATCCAAATCGAACTTGAAAAGATAGGAGCCGCCCGGCTCATAGTACAGATCGGCATCATCCAGGCTGGTCACGGCGTAATGACCCGACGAATCCTGCACCAAATCCAAGCGAGTGCCATCGGGCATTTCGACGAGCACGTTGGTGGCCGCATCGACAAAGTGAGAACCATCGTAAGTGCTGATGATCACCAGTTCGGCGCTGACCATGCCATCGGGATGTTCGTAGACCAGGGCCACGGCCTGAACCGGGCTCTCCAAGGTCTCCATGTCATCGTCGTTCAAACAGGACGACCTGCCGCTAAGCACCAAATACGCAAAGACCATCGTCAAAAACAGAACAGACCGAGTCGCTTTGAATTTCATGAGAGACCTCTCCTTTAAATAGGGGATATCTGATACGACTTTGCCAGACAGCCAAATATTTAACCGTGACAAGGGTCACATGGATATAATCGGGCCACTTTAACAGAAACACCGGAATTTGATCGACGCACAGGCTGGAACATCCGGACATCCGGGCGGTCCAATGCCTCTCAATTCCGGCCAAGAAAGGCAAAAACGCTTCCGTCCCATGGACTTTGTCCATGTTTCGAAAGATCAGGGCACACGGGCACAAATACAAGGAGCAGCCAAAATGACAAGCGCAAGATCCTGGAGCCACCTGGGTATCTTTTTGACTCTTTTCTTCTTGGGCCTCAGCACAACGGCCCGAGCGGAAATCAACAAGGCGGAACAACTGCGGCAAAAAGCCATGCTGAACATGGCCGCGGGGAAGACCGATCGGGCCTTGGGCCAGCTGGAAACCCTGGCGGGCATGCCCGGCATGCGTTTGAAGGCCACCCTGCTCCAGGCCCGTGCCCTGTTCAAGGCAAAGCGCTTTGACTCGGCGGCCGCGCGTTTTCGCAAGGTCTTGGCCAAGGCCCCAGCCGATTCATCTTACGCCCACAAAGCTCGTTTCGGTTTGGCCGAATGCTTGGCACAGGCCAAAAAGTTCAAGGAGGCCGAGCGCCTCTTTGCCGATGCCTTGGGCACGCTGATGTCCGACGCCAGGCGCCAACAATTCGCCGAACGCTTCATCGTGCTGGGTGACGAGTTGGCCAAGCCCAAAGAAGGAGAGCAGCCGGAATACGGCAGGGCCGAAATTTTCTATCGATCGGCCCTCAACATGAAGTTGAGCGAAGAACGCACGGACCAACTCAAGCTCAAGATCGCCGCCTGCCGCGAGGAAGCCAAACAGTACCACCCGGCGGCCAATGAGTTAATCGGTCACATCGACCAATTGGCCAACGAAAAACCCCCACGCAAACCCAAACAACTCACCGAGATGCGCTTTGTCATCGGTCGCAACTTGATCAAGGTCCGCGACTTCAGCCGGGCCCGTCGCTACTTAGACGATCTCCTGGCCGAAAGCCCCAAAGCGCCCCAGGCCGCCGAATCCGCCTTTTTGCTCTCGCGCACCTACGGCATGCCCAAGCCGAGCGGCGGCTTAAACCTGGCCCGAGGTCAAGCCGCCCTGCGGCACTTCCTCAGCCGACACCCCGATCACGAAAAAGTACCCCAGGCCAGACTGGAGTTGGCCACCGCGGCCCTGCACTTGGGCCGCCACGCCAGCGCCGAAGACGGAATCAGGCGCTTGATCAAAGCCGGCGATCTGCCGGAGGAACAGCTGGCCACTGCCCGCTATCAATTGGCTGTATCCTTGGCGGGTCAAGGCCGCTGGCAAGACGCCTCCCAGGCCTACCAGGACTACCTCAAGCAGCATCCCGCCCACGCCTTCTGGACCCAGGCCCGCCAGGGCATCGAGCACATGGCCTGGCAGGAAGCCGCGGCAGCCGAGGCGGACAAAAAGTGGGTGCAGGCCGCCGAATCCTATCAGTCTTTTGCCAATCGTTTTCAGGCCGCATCCAGAGCCCCGGAAGCCCTGTTCAAGGCCGCCTTGGCCTGGGAAAAAGCCGAAAAAATCGGCTCGGCCCTTAAGGTGCTGTCCACCCTGACCGCCAAATTTCCGCGGCATCGCTACGGCTACGAAGGCTGGTTCGCCACGGGCCGCTTGCTGGAAGAAAAACGCGGCGACTTCACCAAAGCCAAGGAGGCCTATGAAAAGGCCAAGCAGTCGGGCAGCCACAAATCCCACCAGGCCAGCCAACGCCTGGCCGCCATGGAGAAGCCCTCTCTCTTGGTGGAATCGCCCGAAAACTTCCTCACCTCAAGCAAGCCCAAGCTCGTCTGGCATGTGCGCAACATCAAAAAAGTCAAAGTGCGTGCCTACCGCATGCGAGCCGAGGATTTCTTCCGCGACCGCAAGGACATGAACCAGGTCACGGAAGTGGACATCGCGCTTTGCACACCGGATCGCACCTGGGACGTGAAGGTGTCCGATTATCGCAAATTCGTGCCCATCAAGCAGGAGATTCCACTGCCCTTCACCGAGCCGGGCCTGTACTTGCTGAACCTTTCGGGTGGCGACTTAGAGGCCACCACCGCGGTTCTCTTGAGTGATTTGGGCCTGACGGTCAAGACCAGCGCCCGCGAGATTTTTGTCTTTGCCCAGGACTCTCGTCGCCTCAAGCCCGAGGCAGGCACCCGCGTACTGGTCAGCGACGGTTCCCGCATCATCATGGAAGGCCGCACCGACAGCCAGGGCATCTGGCGCAAAAAACTACCCAAGGACCTGGAACAAGAGCCGGACAACCTGGCCATCTTCGCAAGCGCCGACGATGATCTGGCCTGGACCGAACAGGACAATCCGTCCTTGAACGAGTCCAGTAAACGCATGGCCCGCGGCTACCTGTTCAGTGAGCGCCCGGTCTATCGGCCCGGCGACGCCGTGCAGTTGATCGGCATCCTGCGCATGGTTGAAAAGGACCGATACATCGTCAAAGCCGGTGAGATCCTGCAACTCCAAGTGCACCAGCCCGGCGGTACGCTGTTGGAAAAACGCGAGGTCACGCTGGATGAATACGGCGTCTTCCACACGGAGTTAAAGTTGGACAAGGCCGCGCCCCAGGGCTCTTATCACTTCACCGTGAGCAAACCCAAGGGTCCCAGCTTCTCGGCCTCTTTCAGCGTGGTGCAGTTCCGCCGGCCAGAGTTTGATCTGGGGGTGGTCTTCGACAAGCCGGTCGTCTTCCGCGGTGAACAACTCAGCGGCCACATCCGCTTACAAAGGCACAGCGGCGGTTCGGTGGCCGACAAACTTTTGCGATACTGGCTGGAGGGGGAAGGCCGTTATCACACCGGGCGCACGGACGCAGACGGTCGTATCGCCTTTTCCTTTGCGACCCGAGTCTACGAGAGCTCGCGGCAGTTGACCGTGCAAACCCAGATGGTCAGTGGCCAGCAGTCGGCCAAAGCCTCGGCTCTTTTGGCCACCAGCGGTTTCGAACTCCAGCTCAAGGTGGACGCACACACGCTTTTTGCCGGTCAACCCTTCGACCTGCAACTTTTCGCTCGTTCGGCCGACGGCAAGCCCATGCCCGCGGACCTGCGCCTGGAAGTCCTGCGCCGGGATCCCCACGCCAAGGGCGAGGTTCGGGTGGTGGACCAAAAAGTGCGAATCGACGAAACGGGCAAAACCACGCTCAAGTTGAACCTGGCCCATGGGGGCTTCCACGCCATCCGTGCCTTCGGCCTGGACCGGGCCGGCAACCCGGTGGTGGTCGAGAGCGGCCTGACCACGGTGGGCAAAGAAGATCCGGGACTATTCGTGGACCTGGAAAACAAAGTGCTGACGCCAAACTCCCGCGCCAAGCTCAAGCTGCATAGCCGCCTGGACAAGGCGCTGGTCTTGTTGACCACCGAGACGGATCGAATTCTTGAACACCGAAGCATGGTGGTCGTCAAAGGTGACAACGCCCTGGAATGGGCCATAAACGATGCCTTGGCCCCAAATTTCCGCATCACCGCAAGCGCCCTGCACAAAGACAAATTACATTTGACGAGCCGCGTTCTTGAGGTACAGCAAAAATTGGACATCGAGCTTCGGGCGGACAAAAAAACCTACGCCCCGGGCGAAGAAGTGGCCCTGACCGTGATCGCCCGAAATGCCGCAGGCCAACCCGTCGACGCGCAAATCGTGTTGGCCGCGGTGGATCGGGCTTTGCTTCAGACCTATCCGGAGCGCCTGGCCGATCTGGGTGCTTTCTTCCATGTGCATCGGTCCTTGGGTCAAATTCCCACCAGCGCCTCCAATACCCGGCGATTCCCCAAGGTCGTGGGCATCGAGGTGGAAAAGGCCGAGATACGCGAGTCGGAGGGTTCGGCCGCCATGGCCGCCCTGAAGAACAAACGCCGGGTCCTGACTGAGGATGGTCTGGCCCAATTCGCCGGGATGGCCAAAGAGGAAAGCGTTGGCTATGGCGGCCTGGGCCTGAGTGGTTCCGGCCGGGGCGGCGGTGGTAGTGCGGCATATGGACGAGGAATGGGACGCAGCCCATCCATCCGCATGGGCAAGGCATCCCAGAGAGGCGGTGCCGGCATTCCCTGGCGCAAGTTCTTCCCGGGCACGGCCTTCTTCCGGCATGATGTGCGCACAGGCCCCGACGGCGTGGCCACTGTGAATTTCAAGTTGCCCGACACCATCACACGTTGGCGCGTTGCGGCCCGAGGCATCACCCGAAAAACCCAAGCCGGCCAGAAAATCATGGAGCTTACGGCCCGGCGAGACTTCTATGCCCAGTTGGTGCTGCCACCCGAATTGGAGCGCGGCGACAGCTTCGCGCCGGTGGCCCGCCTGGTCAACGACGGAAAGAAAGACCTCGAGACGGAACTCGTCTTGCGAGTTGCCGGCACCGAGCAAAAGGCCCGCCTGAAAGTACGCGCCGGCCACAGCGCCGAACACATCTTCAACGCCGTCCAGGTCGCGACCACGGCAGGCGACAGCTTGAAGCTTGAGTTGCAGGCATCCGCGGGCAAAATCGGCGACCAGCTTAAGGTCAAAGTCCCGCTGCGCTCACGCGGTGTTCGGGAAGAACGGGCCCAAGAGATGGTGCTTGATATCGGCCAAGCCAAAAGCATCAAACTGCAAGGGGACAAGTCCTGGACCGACCCGCGCTTGGCTCTTCGCTTTTCGGGCCACATCGTGCAGTTCTTCCTGGGCGACAAGGGTGTGGATCCCATGCTCTTCGGCGACCGTCCGGAACCCGTGCTTGTGGATTTGGCTATCTACGATCTGCTCATGGGCCAAGGCGATCACATCAAACAAGACCAGATCAAAAACCGCCTTCGCCGAGGTTTGGCCCACATGGTGGCCGTCCAGCACCACCAGGGCGGTTGGGGTTGGAGCCGACATGCCCCGAGTCCCGCCATCGGCACCACGGCCTCGGGCTTAATCGCCTTGGCCAAGGCCAAGCCCATCGCCGGCAAAATTGGCTGGTCTTTGCCGGAGCAAAAGATGGACCAGGCGCGTGACTGGCTGAAGCGACAGTTGCCGAGCCTTGCCCCGGATGATTTCAAGCAACGTGGCGAGGTGCTTTACGCATTATCCCACCTTGGCATAGAGCAGGTACCTGCCGTGCAACTTCATCGTATGCATCGCATGCGCGGCCAGTTGGACATGGGCGCCGCCTCTTTGTTGGGTTTGACTTGGCAGCAACTGAAGCGTCCGGAGCAGGCACGAGAACTGGCCTCGCAAGTGGCCAAGAGCCTGGACTTCAACGCATCTTTGCCCATCCGCAAACGATGGCAGCCCGGCTCCTGGATAAGCGATCTTGATCGAGTCAGGGCCTTGCGTTTGCTGGCCTTGACCGGCGTCGACGCCGCCAAGCTCAAAGAAGGCACGGCCTGGCTCATGCATCGCGGCAACAGCCTGGGTTGGCGCTTTCCCCGCCAGGCTGCCGAAGCCTTGGAGACCTTGTCCAAGCTTGCGTCCGGACAGGCGTCCAAAACCCGAATGAAGGTCAGCGTGCGAGTCAACGGCAAGGCCGCCGGAAGCATTGATCTGGATGCCGGCACGACCCTGGCCCAATTGAAGGTTGATCCATCCTTGCTAAGCCAGGGTGAAAACAAAGTGGAGTTCGTCGGCACGGGCGCGGGCCCTTGCCTGGTCCAGGCCGTGCTCAGCGGTCATCGCCTCTCCGCACCGGAGCAGGCCTCCAACGCGCCTCTGAAGCTGGAACGAATTGTTGAGCCGGTGCCCTTGGACTATCGAGGCACCCCCATCGCCTCCGGTTTCTCCACCGTCACCCTGCCTTTGAAAAAACGCTGGACCAACGAAGTGGGCAGGATCCCGGCGGGCCGCAAACTAAAAGTCACCCTCAAGGCGGTTCGATCTTTCAGCCAGCCCATCGACCACTGCGTCATCACCGAGCGCATTCCTCCGGGTATGGAGTTGGTGGAAGGCTCGGTGCGCGGCAACTTCAGCCACATCATGCGCCAAGGCCGACGTCTCGCGTTCTTCCTTTCGTCGGCGGGTTATCGCATGGAGCTGAGCTACGAACTGGCCGCTGTCAATCCTGGCGAATACCGCTTTCCGCCGGCCAGTCTCATCTCCTTGGCCCATCCTGCAGTGAGCACCATGGGCCCGGCAACCAGTCTGCAAGTCGACTTGCCGGGCGCCAAAGATCCCGAGGTCAAAGCCACGCCGGATGAACGTTTCGGACGCGGCATAGCCGCTTACCGAGCCAAGGACATGGCGACGGCCGTGGCCCAACTGGAGCCGCTGTACGGAGATTTTCAACTCATCACCTCCAGCGCCAACGACGTACTGAGCAAGCTGCTCTTTGCCAGCATTGACCTGGGCGACCACGAGCGAATCCTGAAATACTTTGAAATCAGCAAGGAGAAAAACCCGAACCTGGTCATCCCCTTCGACAAGATACAGCCGGTGCAACTTGCCTATCGAAAACTGGGCGTGTACGAGGGCGGCATGTACCTGGCCCGAGGTCTGGCCGAGGCGCAATTCCTGCGCGACCTCAAGGCCGTGGGCCAGCTCGAATCCGAACGCGCCGCCGCAGAGGCCATGGCCACAACCCGCGAACTTCTGGGTTCTTACCCCGACAACGCCCTGGGTGCCCAGGCCGCCTATTCCTTCAGTCAGGTGGTCTACAACTTTGCCGACTCCATCTTGGCAGGCGAGGAGATCAAAGGCTTCGACCGACCCGGCATGCTGGGCGAGGTCACGGGCTTCATGGCCGATTTCTTAGGGAACTATCCGGATGATCCACGTGTGCCGGAGGCTGTCTTCTCACTGGCCTCCGCCTTCCTGGAACGTAAGCAAGCCGACCAGGCCGTGCTCTGGACCGGCATGGGCATGAAACGTCACAGCAAAAGCAAGATGGCGCCGGCCTTCGCCTACTTGAAAGCCTTCGCTCACTTCCGGCTAGGCGAATACGGTCCCTCGCTGGATCTCTGCAAGAAAGTCGTGGCCGACGATGAGAAAGACGAGGCGGGGGGCGATGAAGAAAACCGCCTGATGGCTCAATACATCATGGCCCAAATCCGGCATGCACGTGGGCAGTTGCCCGAGGCGCTGAAGCTCTATCGCAAGGTCTCTGATCGATTCCGCGACGCGGCTGAAGCCGTGCGGGAACTGGAACGCAAACATTTCAGGGCTCCCGAAGTCATCGAGGCCCGGGCCGGCAAACCCCCGGTGCTCAAAGTCCATGCCCGCAATCTGAAAGAAATCGATCTCAGGGCCTACCGGGTGGATCTGATGAAGCTGTACTTGCTCAAGGGCTCTTTGGCCAACTTGCAAGACGTCAACCTGGCGGGCATCAAACCGGTCCTCTCCACCAAGCTGCGCCTGCGTCCACCGCCGGCCGGTGGTGCCTTCGAACAAGACATTCCCTTGCGGCTACCGGGCCAAGGTGCCTACTTGCTGATCCTGCGGGGCGGTGACGACACCATTTACAGTCTGGCCTTAGTAGACGGCCTGAAGTGTGAAGTGCGGGAATACCGCGGTGCCAACCGGGTGCGCGTCACCGTGCGAGATGGCCGCAACAAGCCCCTGCCCAACAGCCGAGTGCAACTCAAGGGCGAAGACGACGAGCGCTTCACCGCGGGCCAAACGGATCTCCGAGGCGTATTCATCGCCGAGGCCATCGAGGGTTCGGCCACGGTCATCGTACGCCAGGGCAAGCGCTTCGGCCTGTACCGAGCTGACGAAAGAAAGCTGGACGGCAAAGACATGGACGAAGACATCCCCATGCCCGCCCCGGCCGAAAAAAGCATCCAATTCAAACGAAGAAGCAAGTTCGACTTCGCCAACGACAACATCAATGGCCAACTCAACAGGCCCAGTTCAGAATACCTACAACAACGCAAACAGGCCGTAGACTTCTTCAACCAGGATGTAAAGGGGATGCAGGTGCAGCAGGCTTTGCATTAGGGGATCTAAACCAGGAAATCCCATCCCCCCAGTAGATCCCTTTATCCCGCAGGCCAAACGAAGACAAATCCAAAACCAGGCTGGAGGTTGAAGACATATGAATATGAGAAACAAACTTACCATCGCTATCCCTGTTGTTCTGGGAATTCTGACTGCAATGGCGAGCACCAACGTGAAAGCGCAGGAACTGGGTTGTGTCGCAAACGGACTTACTCCCAATTTTGGCGTCAATTACGGGGTCTCTCTCGATTCAGGTGAGACCTGGACAGTAATTGAAGGCGATCCAATTCAAATCGCGGTCGGTAGTCGTGGAGGACTTGCACTATTTAGCTGCCAGCCAAATGGAATAACCCGTCATTACTATTCGGAAGATGCCTGGGGAAGCAATGTCTGGCTCGCCGGAACAGACCCGTCCCATCACTTCGGTAGCCTGTATTACGCTGCTGGCATAAATATGGATGAGGTGTCACAGGTTATGACTCGTGTCGGGGATGAATGGAACGTCGAGACGGTTTTGGTCCTTGGAGTGGATGCCCGACTAAGGCAGGTGATCACATATTTCGATGGAGATCATTACTATCGTAAACGATGGGAGCTAACCAACTTATCGGGAGCTAGTTTCAACGACGTTCGTTTCATTCATGGTGGCGATACCTATTTCGGAGGTAGTGATTCCGCTCGTGCCTGGTGGAGCGATGAGCAAAACATGGTTTACCTGAGCAACGACAACTTCACCAATTCCGGTATCATTGGATTCTATGGAGCTCAGAGGACGCCTGCAGATCATTACTTTGGAGGTGATTATTCGACTGGCTACTCACAGGCATCCCAGATTGGACGGCTCGACGATACTGTCAATGCCAGTTTCGTAGATGCGGGATTTCAACTCGAGTGGGACCGAGCGACCCTTCTTGGCGGTGATACCTGGGTAATCGAAGCCTACGAAATATTGACCGATCCGACCAATGTTCAAGTTCTCGCGCCACCGGAACAACTAGCGCAAGCTGATTCCACTGTTGCCCTGGGCTATGTATTGCACAACCTGTCACTCGTTGAGCACACTTTTGACCTGACGGCGATTTCTGATTTGGGCTGGACGACCGCCATCCAGGGTAGTACCCAAATTGTCGTCCCCGGGCTTGCTCAAGTCAGTGTGACGGTGCAAGTGACAGTACCGGCTGGAACCCCGGCTGATACGATCACCAGGGTTGAGTTGATCGCGCAGGACATAAGTAGTTCTGGCTGGGGATCCGGCGCTACGAGTATCCAGGTCATTTTACCTGACTACTCCATCGATCCCACATCGCTCGACTTTGGAACTGTTTCTATCAGTGGCAATGACGTCCAGATCATCACCATCTCCAATAGTGGCTCTGCAATGATTATCGGTACCATCGGAACCCCTGACGACCTGGCCGCGCCATTCAGCTTTTCTGCTGACAATTGTTCCGGACAGACCCTGTTAGCTGGAGAGGGCTGTACCGTCGAAGTGACCTTTGCCCCTTCAGCCGAGATCAGCACTAGCGACCAGTTCAATATTCCAGTGTTTGCTCCTGAAGTGGTATCTCACCTGGTTTCTGTACAAGGAATTGGTATACCAGCTTGTTCACATATGGAATGTGTGACCTGCTTCCCGGCCGACTATTGCACAGAATGTAGCGGCGGTCTTTTTGCCTCTGCCGGTGATTGTGTGGCGGTTTGTCCAGCTGCAACGTGGGGCGACTCAGCGACTGGTGCCTGTCTAGACTGCGAGAGCGACTGCCTGGCTTGTACCGATGAGAATACCTGCACGGGCTGTTCTGCTGGTTTTTACCTGAACGCCAGCGATTGCTCTGCCTGTGAAGCCAACTGTGATGCCTGTTCTGACGGTACGAGCTGTACCGCCTGTGCGAGCGGATGGGTACTTTTCTCAGACGATTGTCTGGCCGAATGTCCAGTCGGCTACTTCGACAACGCTGGGGTCTGTGACTCTTGTGCAGCCAATTGCGAAAGCTGTACCGACGCGAGCACCTGTCTCACTTGCACGAGTGCCTACTTCCTCGACGGTGCCGACTGCATCGCCTGCGAGACCAACTGCGATGCCTGCACTGACGTGACGACCTGCACCTCTTGCACCAGCGGATGGGCTCTTTATAATGCTGATTGCCTGGCTGCCTGCCCGAGTGGTTTCTTCGATGACAGTGGTGTTTGCTCCGCCTGTGAAGCCAATTGCCTGGTTTGTACCGATGCTTCGACCTGTGTCGACTGTAACGTGGGTCACTTCCTTGATGGGGCTGACTGTAGCACTTGCGAGGCCAACTGCGATGCCTGCAGCGATGCTTCGAGCTGTACCGATTGCGAGCCTGACTGGGTTCTTTTCTTAGACGATTGTCTGGCCGGATGTCCGGCTGGATTCTTCGACGAAGCGGGCATATGCACTGCTTGTGAAGCAAATTGCCTGACCTGTACCGATGCGACGACTTGCACCGATTGCGCGTCTAGCTTCTTCTTAGATGCCGGTGATTGTTCAACCTGCGGAGCTAACTGTAACACTTGCTCTGACGCTACGACTTGCACAGCTTGCGATGCTGGCTGGATTCTTTTCAATTCCGATTGTGTCGACCAGTGTCCAGCTGGTTTCTTCGAGGATGCGGGCATATGCACTGCCTGCGAGGACAATTGTCAGGCCTGCACGGACGCTGAGACCTGCACTGCTTGCGGCGAAGGCTATACCCTAGAAGACGATCTCTGTGTTCCCAACGAAGTTATCGACAATGCCTCCGGCAGCGGATGCGATTGTTCAACCCCTGCCAGCTCAGCCCCTTCAGGACTCCTGAGTCTGTTCGCTTTACTGGGATGGATTCTTCTCAGAAGATCGAGCCGCAAAGACTCCTAGTTCGGACACTGCCTGGAAGTCCCCGAGGATGCTTCTCGGGCACCCTGATAGATCACTTTGTTTTTCGATGGTTTTCCAGGGACTTTGGGAGCATGCCCCGTTAGATCAGAATTGCCCACCCACCATCACAGGCGTGGCACTATCAACATGGGTTCCTGTCCCCAGCTGCCCATTTGCGTTGCCACCCCAGCACCAACCAGTGCCATCGGTTTTTACCGCACAAGTGTGGTTGCCCCCACTGGAGATCGCAGCCACCTGGTCAATCAAGGACAACTTCAGGGGAGTTGTCTGCTGCATGTTGCTCCCATTGCCCAGTTGACCGTCATCGTTCATTCCCCAACACCAAACAGTGCCATCGGTTTTCACCGCGCAGGTGTGCTGGAATCCTCCTGACAACAAGGCAACATCGGTAAGGGATGAGACTCGAACAGGCGTGTTGCTGCTATCTGTTGACCCATCTCCCAGTTGACCTGAATAGTTGTTCCCCCAGCACCAAGCAGTGCCATCTGCCTTTACGGCACAGGAATATTCATCCCCGGTGTCCACAAGAACAACATCGCTGAGCGAAGACACCTGTACAGGTGTTTGCCCGCCCTCATTTGTTCCGTCCCCCAATGCTCCCCCATCGCTATATCCCCAACACCAAACAGTGCCATCGGTTTTCAATGCACAGCTGTGGTTGGTCCCGCTTGCCAGGGAGACGATGTCGGTCAAAGAGACCACTTGTACTGGTGTGCTCTTGGATGAATTGGATCCATCCCCGAGTTGTCCATATATGTTGTTTCCCCAGCACCATACCGTTCCATCGGTTTTCAGTGCACAGCTGTGTCGCAAGCCTGCCGCGACTGACAGAGCATCAGTAAGGGAGGAGACCTGAACAGGTATGTTTTTTTCTTGGTTGGTTCCATCGCCCAGCTGACCATTCCCGTTGTTCCCCCAGCACCAAGCGCTGCCGTCTGCCGTCGCGGCACACACATGACCAACTCGACAGGAGAGGGAAACGGCGTTCTTGGTCAAGGCCACAATTCCAATAGGTTGAGCGGCACCAGAGTATCCGGCGCCCATTTGACCAAGTTCGTTATTTCCCCAGCACCAGACAGTGCCATCGGTTTTCAGGCTACAGGTGAAAAGCACGGCTGCCTGGATGGATGTAAGGACGGGATTGCAGGCATATTGCACTTGCTCCACCTCGTCATCATCCAGCACTCCGTCTTTGTCCACATCAAGTCCTGTCTCGATACGAATCCCACCTGTGGGACAATCCTCACCAGGCAGGGCTGAGCTTACCCGTACGGCAAAACCATTGCTGGTGCACAGGTATTGAGACACCTGTACCTCTTCTGACTCCAGTGTGCCATTGTCGTTAATGTCTATTCCGCTCTCGATCAGAAAACCACCCTGGGGGCAGTTGTCTCCCGCTGGTTCATCGGTGGTTGACAACAAACTGCTATGTCCGGAGACCCCGTTGCATAGGTATTCGGTTGATGTGATCTCATCAAGCTGAAGCTGCCCATCTCCATTGGCATCCAAACCCGAACTGATCGCCAGACCTCCTGCCTCACAGTTTTCCCCCGATGGTTCTGTGTCGACGCTCACGATGCCATTGTGTCCATCAATCCCATCGTCACTGCAACCTTGTGAGATCGTAAGAGGCAGTGAAACCGAGGTCAGCAAAAATAGAAATGCAAGCGAAGCACGAATCATTGTTCTCCCCTACTGTATTGAGGTCATGGACGTTTAATATTTCTCTCAAGCGTCGTCGCCACCAACTGCTATCTTGCTTCATATCCAACGAAATATCGGGCCCAAACCTACTTATCCAAAATCGTAAACTCCACCCGCCGATTCTGCTCACGTCCTCGACGCGTCGTATTGGGCGCGATGGGCTTATCCGGCCCATAGCCCTTCGCCTCAAGCTTCTCCGCCGAAATGCCCTGCTGCAGCAGATAGTTCATCACCGCCTCGGCTCGACCCTGACTGAGCTTGGAATTCAAGCGCCGCGAACCCTTCGAATCCGTGTGTCCTTCAATTCGCAGTTTCTTGACCTCTGAATGGTTGACCAGGATATCGATGACCCCATCCAGGATCTGATATGCATCAGCCCGCAGCACATCCTTGCCCGAAGCAAAGTGGATCTTCTTCCTCACGTTGATCTTCTTGGCCTTGATGTTGAGCACCACGATGACCTTCTTGGGCTTGGGGCTCAGCTTGAACTCGGCCGAGAATGTAGCGTTCTCTTCAAGCTTCAGATCGCGCCCCTTGGACAAGAAGCCCTTGGCCTCGACTTTGATACTGTAATCACCCGGCGGCAACTTGGCTTCAAAAACGCCCGTGTCGGCGGTCGTCGCAAGCTCGAGGGTCTCCTGACCAACAATGCTGACCTTGGCTTGCAAGGGTTTGTCCTTGTTGTCCAAGACCACGCCCTTCAGGGTGCCCTGCTTGGCCGAGGGCTCCAAGGCAAAGTCCTGCAAGGTCTTCTCGCCGGCCTTGAGCTCGACCACCTGGGTCAGGGGCAGGAAGCCTTCTTTGCGGGCGGTTAACTGATAGCTGCCCGGCTTCATCTCGCAAGAGCCGTACTTGCCCTCTACGTCGTTGGATGCCATGGGTGCCAAATCCGTCTCGTCGAAGGAAATCACCGCGTAGCCCACCGGCATCTGGTCCACCGCGTTGATGACGCGACCCAACACAAAACCACCCGCGGGCTTGGGCGGCTCAACAGGCGCCTCTTCCAATGAGAAGTCCAGCATGGCCGTGCCGCCCTCGGTCACCAGGATTTCATGGGTCGAAGATTCATAGCCTTCCAGGCTTGCGGTCACCGCCACCTTGCCCTCGTTCATCTGGTAGGACACATAGCGGCCATCCCGACCATCGGAGGCCACGGGCGTGATCTGGGTCTGTGAGAAGGTCAGAATGGCGTTGCCCAATGGAGCCCCATCCTTGGCCTTGCTCACCTTGCCCACGATGCGCCCGGTTTCCGGTGCGGCGCAGGCGCCGCCCATGGAGAAGGGATTGAAAGCATAGGTCAAACCCAGCCAGACGGTGTACGGCGGAATGGAGGGCACGCCGGACAAATAGGCTTTTTCTCCGCCCAGGCCGATGTCCACGGCCACATCCAGGCTCAAATGCCGCAACCAGGTCACGCGCACACCGGGGGTCAGGCGCATGGGGACCACATCGGCCAAGGTGGTATTCGTGCCCATGGAACCCAATTCCAGATCATCGGCGGAAATGCCCAGCGGCACCTCGGCCGTAAACTCGATGAAGGGCGTGATGCCCACCGGATCCAAATAGGGCAAAGGCGCTTCCACGGCAAAGCCCAAGGCCACCCGGTGGTACTTATTAATCCGTAGCGCGTACTGCTCAATCCAGGTCAAATCCCGGCCACCCTCCAGGGCGTCCGAGTTTTCCACAATCATGCCGGCGTTCAGATGTAAGCGCAGGGGAATCCGCTTATCGATCTCGCGGGCGTCGAAGCTCACAAGCAAACCCGTGCGGATGCCCGTGGAGTCCAAGGCAGGCGTCACGTCACCGATGCCATTAAAGAAAGTCAGGCCGAAATTCAGACCCACCGACAAATAATCCAGCACCGGATAAAAACCCTTGGCGCCCAGCTCAAAATCGCCCTGGGTTTGCAGCAACTGGGGTCGGGACAGACTGTTCTTGTTGGCGCTGTTGCGCAGGTTGGCGAAGACTTCCACAAAATCCCAGACCGTGGCAGACAAGCCGAAGCGACCGATGATGTGGCTCTGCTCGTAATCGACGAGGCCCATAGTCTGCATCACGTCCCCGTCCTTAAGAAAACTGGTCGAGGTATAAAAACCCGTGGACAGGCTAAGCCGGAAGGTCAAGGGCGGGCCGCTGCCGGCCTCCATGACGCGAATCAAACCCGTCTCGCCACCGGGGGCCGCGGAGTAAAAACGCAGGTTCGGAAAGGCAGGCGCATCTTGCTCGACATCAGCCGCGGCCACCTCTTTCTTTTCCTTGTCTTTTTCGCTCTTATCCTTGTCGCCGCCGCCCTCTTCGATTTGGGCGTCCAGGTCATCCATGGTGTCTTCGGCGAAGGCGGGTTGAAGGGTGGCAAGGAAAAGGCCCAAGCTCAACAGGGCCGCAAGGCTAAAGCTCATGGAAAATCTGCGCATCGCATACGCTCCCGTGCTGTCTAGACGATTCATCAACCCATCGAATGTGAAAACATTATTGGCCAAAGCCCGCACGGAAGTCAAACTCCTGAAAAAGACCACCCAAACCCCAAAACAGCCTCTTGCCGAATGGGTCCCAAGACCCTATTGACATGAAATCTGGCCGATGCTAAATACCGTGGCTCATTCCTTATGGGAGTGATTGTTCTTTGATTCGGTTGTGGTGAATGTAGCTCAATGGTAGAGCCCTGGATTGTGGTTCCAGATGTTGTGGGTTCGAGCCCCATCATTCACCCTTTTTGCGGGTCGTTAGCTCAGTTGGTAGAGCAGCGGACTCTTAATCCGCGGGCCAAAGGTTCGAACCCTTTACGACCCAATTTTCAATCCCCGCACCCCGCGGGGCGTTTTACGCCCGTAGCTCAGCTGGATAGAGCGGTGGACTTCGAATCCACAGGTCACAGGTTCGAACCCTGTCGGGCGTATTGTGTCTGCTGTGTACCCCAGTCCATCGGGGCAGTCAGAAAGCCACCCAGCCAAGAACAGTGCATGACCATACAGATGCGAGGCCCAAAAGGGCCCGCAGCTGTTGGGCAGGTGCGTGTTGTGTCTACTGTGTACCCCAAGGAGAAGCTTCCGTTCCGAGCTCGATTCTGCGATCCTGCATCATATGGTCGAGTTGATGCGCTTGTCGCTCTGGCCATCGCCAGACACAGGAGGCAAAGATGAGAAAGGCTCTGGGACTGGGACGCCTTGGTTCGTTCCTGTTGTTCTTATGCGGACCTTCCTTGATGGGATGTCAGGGAACGGTTTCGGATTGCACGGAGCGATGGTCGGTCGTCTGCGAAGACGATACGGTTTTTTGGGTGGATAGCTGTGGTAATCGGGGCGAGGTTCGCGAGCTATGTTCATGTGGCTGCGATGCGCTCGGGACCGACTGCCTGGCGGACTGCGAAGACCTCTGTGAGGGTGTCGTCTGTGACGACCCGCAGGCCAGCATTTGTCTGGATGAGTCAACCAAGCGATCCTGGTTGAGCCCGGGGACTTGCGCCGAGGGCCTTTGTATTTACGAGTCCGTGGATGAAGTTTGTGAAGAGGGCTGCCAGGCGGGCTTGTGTTTGGGCGATCCTTGCACCGACGTTGTTTGTGATCGGCCGCCCGCGCCTCTTTGCATAGACGAGGGGCTCATGCGCGTCTATGCCGGAGCGGGGCAGTGCGAACAAGGCCTTTGTGTTTACTCCTCCCAGGACGACACTTGCAGCGAATGCTGTTACGGGGCGGAGATCAACCCCACCGGCGACCCCATCGGCGGCGGCAAGGGATACCGCGAAATCTTTGATGCTGTCGGTGCCGACTGGGTGGTCGGTGACAGCCTGGGGCTTTTGGCCGCTTTGGACGATGCCGCCTATGGAGACCTTATCTATGTCGAAGATTCGGCGATCGTCGATCTGAGCGGCTACGACGAAATCCAGGTGCCCGCTGGCGTGACCTTGGCCGGCGGACGGGGCCGAGATGGCGTCGAGGGGGCCCTGATCTGGACGGGGCAGTTCGACACCTTCCCCTTGTTCGTGGCCGCCGGTGCCGACGTTCGCTTCACCGGTCTGCGGATCATGGGTCCGGATCCCGACGTGGGCGATCACGATTACCAAAACCCGGTGCTCAGCCGTGGCATCCAGACCGGGTTCGCCGATTTGGAAGTGGACAACTGTGAGGTATTCGGCTTCGGCCATGCCGCCGTGGTCGTTTACGGCGAAGAGGCCACGGCAAATGTTCACCACTGTCACATTCACAACAACACCCGCGCCGGCCTCGGCTATGGGGTGGTGCTGAACCAGTCGACCTGCCTGATCGAGGCCAACCTCTTTGATTCCAACCGCCACAGCATCGCGGGCACCGGCCGGCCCGGCACCAGTTACGAGGCCCGCTACAACCTGGTGCTTGCCCACGCCACCGGCCACTACTTCGACATGCATGGAGCGGCCGACTTCGACAAATACATCTCCAGCGCCATCTGGCGTTTTAACGAAGGCAGCGGAGACCAGGCATTGGATAGCTCTGTGTTCAACGCCAACCACTGCAGCCTGGTGGGCATGGACACAGGCCTTTGCTGGGTGCCGGGTCAGATCGAAACCGGCCTGTTGTTCGACGGCGCGGACGATTACTTAGACTGCGGGAACGACTCAATTCTCCAATCGGCGACCGGCAGCATCGAATTCTGGCTGCGGGCCGACCGTCTGGATCAGGATCAAGAGCTAATCGAACTCTTCGAAGACACTTCCGCAAACTACCTATCGGTCCGCTTGTCCGCCTCCAACAATATCGGGCTTTGGATCGAAGACAATGATCTCTTGCTGATCGACCTTGAATCGAATACGGCGATTTCCGCGAATGCTCTCCACCACGTGGCCCTCACCCAGGACGGAGCAGGCGTCAGGATGTACCTGGACGGACAAGAAATCGCAACAAGCGGCAACGATGGTGCCGCCTGGAGCGACCATCTGTCGCTGGCCGGGTTGCGGATAGGCAGCGGGCATCGCAGCGCCTTTCAGGGCATGCTCGACGAGCTGCGCTTCTACAGCCGGGCGCTGACTTCCGACGAGGTCATGCGGCACTTTCTCGGCCAGGCGGACATCGCCGGTGATCTGATCTCGATCCATCACAACACCTTCAGGGGAAGCGATATGTCGGCGGTCGTCATTCGCGGTGTGCCGGCCGAGCCCTCTTCCATTCATCACAATTGGTTCAAAGACGCCGATTTGGATCATGCCCTCCGGCAAACAAACGCCCTTGGCAACCTGGACGTGAGCACAAATCATCTCGGGCCGGATGTGCCCTTGGGCACCCGCCTTCCATTGGCCTCGGGCAAGGCGACGCCCGATGCGGGCGAGGCACCGCTTGAAGTGACCTTCGATGCTGGCAACAGTCATGTCGAACAAGACGACGCCGAGGTCATCGGCTGGCGCTGGGATTTCGGTGACGGCGAGACCGCCTGGGGAGAACGAGTGGTCCACACCTACCAGCAAATCGGCCGCTACGGCGTGGATCTGACGGTCTTTGACGCCAAGGGCGCTACCGGCCATGCCTTCATCCCGGTCGAGGTCTCCCCTGCCGCAGGTTACCTGCTGAGTTTCTGGATCAAAGACAGCTACCGGGGCCCCTTGTCCGGCTACTATGTCAGCCAGGTCCTGGTGGACGGATCCGTGGTTTGGGAAGAAGACCTAACGGGGGATCCGGGATGGCGACAGGTTTCGGTGAATCTGAGCGCAGAAATTTCCGGGCAGGAAAGCACGGAGATCGCATTACGGGTCTTGAATCAAGCCGCCGTCCTAAACACAGAACTGATAGAGCTTTCCGTCTATTTCGATGACGTACGCTTGTTCGGTGGGGATGACACCGGTGGCGATTTCGAGGGCGCCTCCCCCTGGGCCTACCAGGAGTCGCTGCCCGACTGGTCGGGCTCCGCCCATACAGAAGAGACCCGCAGCGGTTGGCGCGCCTTCCGCATCCACCACCCTTACCTCAGGGATTGTCCACAGGGATCCAACGCGCGCATCGTCCAGACCATCCCCCTGCGCTCAGAACATCTGCTGGCCGATTGGCGATTGGACGAAGGAACTGGAGAACAGACCTTGGATCGCTCGTTGTTTGGTCACCACGGTCAACTGGTGAACATGGACGACGAGAGCTGGGTAGCAGGCGTGATGGGCAAAGCGCTTCGCTTCGACGGCGCGGACGACAAAGTCGAATGCGAGTTCAGCGAGGCCCTACAATCAGCGCAGGGGCACATTGTCTTCTGGCTCTCTGCCGAGCCAGGGTCGACGGGCTCGATGCTCAGTCTATACGCAGACGAACAAAACCACTTCACGGTCGAGTTGGATGCCGAGGGCTGCATCCGGCTGCATCAGGTGGACGCGGGCGTCGCGAATCTTGATCTGCAATCGACGGTCGCGGTCGATGACGGCCTGTTTCACCACATCGCCCTGGTTCAAGACGGCTCGGGCGTCCGCATCTACGTCGACGGGCTTCAAGGCGAAAGCGGCCAGAATGGTCCGAACTGGACCGACGGCCTGACTCTGACCGAAGTCTCGCTGGGCGACGGACCCCTGGGTTTCTACGCGGGTGTGTTGGATGAAGTGCACATCGACGACCGGCCCGTGGACGCGAGCTGGATCGAAGAACAAGTCGGGCGCGGGCGTCCGCTCGGGCTTTGGCATTTCGACGAAGGCCAAGGCGAAACGGCCCATGACGCAGTCGGCGGACACGACGGCAGCTTGCTGGGCATGAACCCGGCGCTAAACTGGGTGGAGGGCATCACGGCCAGCGCGGTTTGGTTTGACGGTTCAGACGATTACCTCGATTTCGCTGATGCCGCAGGCCTCGGCTCAACTCAAGGGACCGTGGAATTTTGGTTTCGCTCCGAAAGCTTCGACGAGAACCAGGACTTGCTCAACCTCTTCGAAGACGGATTCCAAAACTACCTGCTCATCCGACGCAACGACCGCAACCGAATCACCGTGCGCATCGAGGACAACGATGTGGGCATTGTCAACCTCACAGCCGAAGATCTGCCCATCACAGATACGGCTTTCCATCACCTGGCGGTCACCCAAGACGGCTTCGGGCTCAGAATCTACATCGACGGCCACGAACAGCGCTGCACCGGCGACAACAGCGGGGCCTGGACAGACCACCTGACTCTGACCGGCATGTGGCTGGGCCGAGGTCATTGGAGCTGGTTCAAAGGAACCCTCGACGAACTCGCCCTGCATGCAAGGGCCCTCAGACCGAAAGAAATCGCCGAGCGCGCCCTGGTGGACTGAAGGTAATTAGCTACTCCCCAAAAACGATCCTGAGTTCCGCATAAAACGCGTCTGTTGGTGCGCGTTCAGAGAACAAGTTGATCCCCACATAGGCCAGTCGCAGTCTGTATAGATCCGTGAGGGCCAAATCCAAACCCACGTCCAATTCGTCTTCGAAGTCATCGGCACCCATGCTGAAGCTTTGCGCGTAGTAGTGAATGAAGGGCTTGACGTACTCCAGGAAGGGCCAGGCCGCGCCCACGTAGGCCACGTGGCCGTTATACAGCGAGTAACGACGAATGAGGCCCCAGGAAAGATTTTCGTAGGGACTCATGATCCTGTGCTCGTCGGATTCGCGAAAGGAGCTTGCCAGACCCAGCTTGAATTTCGGCGCGGTTTTGCCACCCGTGCGCGCCCGCATCTCCAACACCAGGCCGGGAAGAAAATAACCGTCGTGGTCGATATACCCGATGGCGTCTATGGCGAAAGAAACATATTTTTCTACAAGGGGACCACCGAAATGCACACTCACGGCATGGCTTTGTAGTAATTCGATGGAGGTGGGGTAGGAAAACAGATACAGAGCCATAAGCCTGTATGGTCGCATCCCTTTAAAACTCGCGGTCATACCCGCGACGACGTTCTCGTAGAAATCGGCCGAGACCACTTTCCACCCGATGTTGTCCGAAGCATAGCGCATCCACATGCAGTTGCTGACGGAGCGCATGAGATTGCGGCCGGTCAATCCCGCAAACACGGAGATGCTAAAAGGCTTGGTCTTGTACTCCCCGGAAAGCCCCCCAAATCTCTGGTCCAACAAAGCGGCTGAGCCAAAGTTGAAGTCCTGCAATCCCGCCGTCAGCCGATAATCTCCAGGATCGTACTCCACCAGCGCCTGGGTAGGACGGAAATCCACGCCCTGGAGTTTGTGGGTTTCCCAGCCAGGATGGGCAAAGCGAATCTCGGTCTCAAACGAGATGGTCAAATCATCCAGTGGAAACCAAGCAAGCGCTGGTTTCAGCCCCAGCATGAGGTTGTTTTGGAAGTCCCTTTCTGGATCCTCGTCGGATGCGGGCAGGCCCTCCCCCACCGCGGCACCAAAGTAAAAGGACCGGAACTCAAGGCCCAGCTCCAGGGAATCGAGCACCTGGAACATGTGGCTGGGTAACTTGGATGGGCATTCCCGGGCGGATACGACAAAACCTGGGAACAGCCAGGAGGCCAGAACAATTGCAAAAACCAGACGAAGTTTCATAAGTTGCACACGCTCTCAGTTATTTAATGCGCCCTGCAGCACCCATTCCAAAAAGAGGTTATACCTGGGCCCGCCCTTGGGCCATGAATTCGGATGAGCCGCCCCACCCGCGGACCACCACAAGAAGCTATCGTAACCCTCGGGATCGTCGATATCCACATAGCGCATGACTTCGGAATAGTCGCTTCCGGTGCCCAGCAAGCGAATCCCATACTGACCGACGGAATGGCAACGCCTGCAATCGCTGCTCAGGAGTGGAACGATGTTTGTAGAGAATGACACCAGGGGACCTTCGTCCGCACCGGCATCGATGCCGGCATCCTCGTCAATCCCGGCGTCGCTGCCGGCGTCGGTGCCGGCGTCGAATCCGCCGTCGAGTCCGCCGTCTTGTTCACCTGAATGGCAGAAGCCAAACCTGGGATCAGCACAGTTCCGGCCGACTGCGCACATGCCCTTCCTGGTGACAGGGTCTTTCACACAAACCCGACCGGACACAAAATCCATGTCCGGACACAAACAGCCGATCTGAAAACAATCCGCATCGAATCTGCATTCACCGAAATATTGCATGTCAAAGCATTCGCGCTTCATCCCGTGGTCGATCCACAAAGCCAATGTTCGGTATTCCGGCCCGTCCTTGGACCACAAAACCGGGTGCATCATCCATCCGGAGGCCCAGTCGAGCAGAGGGCTGTGTTCCGAATCATAGGGCTCCGAGTATCTGAGCAACTCGGCGTAATCCGAAGACAGGCCACGCAAGGTGACCCCGTATTCGCCATGATAGTGACAAAACGCACAGTCCCTTTCCACAAGGGGTCTGACGTTTTCATCAAAACATGAGTTGAAGGTCGGTGCCTCCAGAGCCGGTTCACAAGCCATGGCGAACAGCAAACACGCCAGGCCAAAACCCCAAAGCCCTCTCATGGCCAATCTCCTGCCTCAATCACGGTCATCTGTTCTTTCTTTTACTTTTTCTTGATCTTGACGATGCCTTCGCTCAGGCCCTTCAAGGAACAATCCCTCCAGACCCGGATACTCCCCTCTTTGCCCTGTAGTTCGAAATTGACCACGTTTTCGAAGCGACCACGGCGTACTTTCTTGAACCCCGTACTTTTGAGAATCTTGACCGACTTTCCATCCACATGAACATCATCGTCATCAAGGACACATTTTCGATGTTCCCACTTCAATAATATTTTCACCGTCCCCTTGCCGTCCGGTCCCACATGAACCTCTGCCGGGTTAAACGTGATCTCGCAAGCAGAGGCCTCCGGCACGGAAGCCGCGAGGATAAAAAAGAAAACGCCGATGCTGATCATTGCCAGTTTCATCTTCTATCTCCTAATTCAGATTTCTTTGGACCAGAAACAGATAAACAATCCCACTTACATGCACTCTCGCACTCCCTGCACATAATACACTCACTACGGTCGATCGAGATACCCTCACCCTTACGGGTCGTGATGGCATCCACCGAACAAACCTTTTCGCACAACCCACATCCCCGGCAGCCATCCACCCGCATTCGCACCGGGCTGATCAGAGCCAACAAGGCCAAAAGGCCCCCTATGGGGCAGAGATACCTGCAAAAAGCCCGGCCGATGAACACCGAGGCCACCAGCACCACCGCCAAATAGGAAATAAGAAAAACAGAACCATCCAAATTAAAAATGACCTTAAAGGGACCACCCCACTCACGAAAAAATCTGAAATGCCAAATCATGGGGGCTGCCACCAGGGCTACCAAGCTCAAATATTTGCCAAATTTCAAAATCCTGTCCAGCTTCGGGGGGACCCTGAATCCCAAGGCCGGCATGTAGACGTATTCTTGAATGATGCCTTTGGGGCAAATCCATCCGCAAAAGTAGCGGCTGAACAGGACCCCGCCCAAGATCAGCACCGCCACCTTGATCAAATGCATGGTGATCGAAGCATCGTCGAACAGATGCAGGGCCATCAGCTCGATGGCACCGGTGGGCCTGGGGCAAGCCGTCTGCAAGAAACCAAAATAGGCCAAGGAGGCCAGCAAGAACAGGCCCCTCAAATACCGGCCCTTTTTTACAAAAAGAAAAGCCGGGATCATGGTCAAGGACGCCAAAAAGAAAAGGTAATCAAGCGTCCAGAACTTCACACCGCCTATCGGCAGGAAAAACAGCACCAACCCAGCCAGGCCAAAACAAACCGCCAGGATGATAACCCACAAGGGCCTTGTTCCATGCTGCGCTACGAGGTCTTTGGCTTCTTCCTTATCGCCCAAACTCAAGCCTCCAGTTTTTCCCAGCCCACCTGGTCGGAGTCGCCGCAGAATACACGCACGCGAGCCCTGTGCGCGCCTGCCAGTTCCTCGTCGGTACCACGAATGGCGGCGAAGTCCTGAGTGGCCAAAAAACGGGCCAAGATGTTCACGGCACCCTCGACGGCTTCGCCCGAAAGCGTCCCGTCCAGAAGGCCGTTCATCAGCCGCCGGTGCACCTTACGCCCCGTGGTCTCGATGCACAAGTCCCCATCCAGCTCCAGGATCAATTCATTCGGACCCAAAAGAATTGCGCCTTTGATTTGAATCTTTTCCATTTTTCCCTTCAAGGCCCCTGAAAATTGAGCAGGGTTTCTTCGCTTTCGATGCGCTTTGACCAGTCGAACTCGCTCAAGCGAGCTTGTACGCTTTCGGGGATGGGTACGCGGAGAAGCAGATTTTGGCCTTCGAGATCCGACTGCCAGTATTCGGCCACATTGTTCCCCATGGTGCTCGGCCCCAGGGTCAGATTGGCCGCGGCCAACTCCCGGGCCTTGTGGGTCAAGCAGTCTTCCGGTGCGTTGTGGTCGAGGTTGGTGGCGTAGATGGACAAAAAGCCGTTGCCCTCCCAGACTATTTCGAAGATGCGGCTTTGCTGGGGGAAGTCCAGCGTGCTGGCCAGCATGAGCTGCCAATGACCACCCAGCCCATTGACGGACGGCACCAGTCGCTTGGTGTTCGAATGACCGTGGCCGGTCATGTGCAAAACAAGCTCCTCCGACAGGGCCAGGCGCTCGCGGAGTACGGAACCCGAGGTGGGGCTCTCTGCCGAGAAATCCTCGGGCCGATGGTGGCTCATGAGGATGACCAGGTCGCCGGCGGCCTGAGCCGAAGAAAGCTCCTGATCGAGCCAGGCGAACTGGGCTTCATCCACGTAACCGTTGGAGCCCTCGCCGATGCCCTCGGGCTCGGAGTTGGCCGTGTCCAAAACCAGCAAACGCAGGGGACGATCCGCCAGCGGATGTACGCTGAAATAAGCCGTGCCTTCCGCCAGATTGGTCGCCGTCAATCCATGACCCTCGGGCAGGCCGGGCCAGTGGCCGATGAGCTCCACCACCTCGGCTCGGCGCAGAGGGACGCGATCCGGATCGGCGGGCGTGGGTCCTTCGAGCAGCAAAGGCGCGTCAGGATGAGAACCATCGCAAAAGCCGTTGGGCATGAGACCGTGAAAGTACACCTCCGTGCCCATGGCCGCTTCCCTCAGCTCATCGCTGATTATGCCCACGCCGCCGTTGTACAAGGTCTCGTGGTTGCCGATGGCGGCATACCAAGGGCGACCCAGGCCCGCGGACCAGAAGGGATCGTTGTAGTCCTCGGCCGGATTGGGCAAGGGATCGTCGTCTCGCCCCGAATCCGGGTTCACCAGGCCGCCCTCCATGATGCCCAAAGCCCAGCTCAATTCATTGCGCTGGCTGCCGTCGGAAAGATCGCCGGCCATCAGCGCGAAGTCGAAGGGCCGACCCGAACGCTCGGAGATGCGCCGGGCCGTGGCCACATGGGAGGCGAAGACCTGCGGAGAATAATGCCCGTTGGGACGATAGAGGTAGACGAAGGCCTCGAAACGGATAGGGGATTCCTCGTCGATGAGCTGGGGATCCGCCACCTGCCAAAAATAAGCCAAACTTCGCCGCGCCTCGGCCGCGCCGGCGACGAAATCGGGTGCCAACTCGGTGAGCTCCAGCCAGGGATTGCCGGCGATCAGGCGCACACCGAAACCGGCCGCGCTGAAAAGAGGGTGATCGTAGACGGTCAGCTCCCCCGACTCAATCTTGGCCAAAGTTTCATCCGAGGCCATGATGGGTTCCCAAACCGCCTGCAAGGTGGTGTAAGGCTGCTCGCTCAAAGGCAGCTCCGCCGGCCGATCCGAAGATCCGCCGCAGGCGCTGAAAACCAAACCGAGAAAAGTGCAAGCCAAGAGGCAAATACGCATACCCCAGCCTAGAAAGCTGAACCCTTGCTGTCAAGCGGGAGGGTTTTCGAGTCGTTGGCCTTTCCTGGCCTGATCACCTAGTATCCCGCTGGGCCGACAACCACGAAGGAGTGATTTCATGAAACGTGCTTTTCTGACCAGCGCAATCGTCGTAATGGGCTTGGGCCTTCTGCTCTCCGCTTGCGGCGACGACGACGCGGCCAACGATCAACTCATCGGCGGAGAATGCGCCGTACTCGCCGACTGCGATGACGACAACGAGGACACCCCTGAGCTTGAGTGCTTAACCGAGTTCAGTGGTGGTTACTGCGGCCGAGCAGACTGCACGACGGATGAGGATTGCCCGGAAGGTTCCCTTTGTGCCGACCTGGATGGCACCTTCTACTGCTTCCTGGTCTGCACAGACAAGGACCAATGCAACAAAAACCGCTCAGCGGACAACGAGTCCAACTGCTCGGCCAACATCAGCCCCGTCTCGGGCGGCGAAGAAAAACTCTGCATCCCGCCTTCGGCCGGGACCTGATCCACAGCATTTTTACGGCTTGGGCTTGGCTTTGTTCTTCTCCTTGTATTTGGCCTGAGCAGCCCGGGCATCTTTGACACGCATGCAGTCGCCCATGTTGGCACCTGGCGGCTCCTTGTAACAAATCCAAACCTCAGCTTCCGTCTTGGCCATGTCTTCACAATGCCTGTCACGCTTGCATTTGCCTTCTTCGAGCTTCTCGCATCCGGCCCCAATCACCCACAGGAATACCAAAAGTCCAGCAAGCAACAAGGTCAACATGGAGTATTTCTTTTGCACGTCAGGCATAATCCCTCCCTTGGGATGACGTAACTCTATCTATTCCTAGATAATAGACCCACCGGGGAGCCGGCGTCAAAGTAAGCGCAGGGTCTCTGGAAGCTGGCATCCTGACCAAGTGAAATCCGTCAGGCGGCTTTTCTTCGGCGCAGACCGATCAAGCCCAAAATCAGCAGGGCCCAAGGCGCGAAAGCCGTGGGCTGAGCGCTGGCGCAGTCACAAGAGTCGGCGGGCACAACAGAGGACTGGCAGAATCCGTTACGGCAAACCAGGCCATCGCCACAGGAGGCATCCGCGTCCTCATCCATTTCACCGTCACAGTCGTCGTCCACCAGATCGCAGGTGGCGTCGTCGTCGGCCAGGGGCTCGCCCGGCACACATGTGTCGGTCTCGACGCCGGCGGCACAAGAAATCTGCCCGGTGGCGGCACAGGCACCTTCGCCACAGCTGGTCTCTCCGCCGCTGTAATCTTCATCGGCCACGCCGTCGCAATCATCATCCACGCCATCGCAAGTGGTATCGTCAGTCGCCAGGGGATCGCCCGGCGAGCAGCTATCCACCTCGGCACCCGCGACACAATTCATCTGACCCGTGGCCGCACAAAGGCCCAAACCGCAGCTCGTAGCCTGGCTCAGGAAGTCCTCATCATTTTGCCCGTCACAATTCTCGTCCACGCCATTGCAGGTGCTGTCGTCAAGCGCCAGGGCTTCTCCCGGCAAGCAAGTATCGTTCTCGGCCCCGTCCACGCAGACCAGCATGCCGACCGCCGCACAGGACCCCAAGCCACAGGTGGTGGCACCGCCTTCGTAGTCCTCGTCGTTCGTCCCGTCGCAGTCGTCATCCACACCGTCGCAGTTGGCGTCGCCTTCAGCGCCGGCCACGGGCGTGCAGTTGTATGGATCGCAAGCATCGCCCAGGCCATCGCCGTCTTCATCTTCCTGGCCAGCATTTCCGATGTCGAGGCAGTTGTCACAGGCATCACCGACGCCATCGCCATCCCTATCCTCTTGACCCACATCAGCCACGGCAGGACAAACGTCACAGACATCACCGAATTCATCTCCATCCGCGTCCACCTGATCCAGATTGCTCACCCCGGGGCAGTTGTCCGTGCCGTTCATGACTCCGTCCCCGTCCAGATCGCCTAAGGGGCCGTCATTGTCGTCCACGTCCAGCAGATCCTCGATGCCATCGCCATCCGAATCCACATGATCGCCACCGTTGGATTCGGTGTAATCGTCGACACCATCTCCATCGCTGTCGCCGTCGTTGTAATCCGAACCCAATTCGCAAAGCTCCACAAAATCGCTCAGGCCGTCTGTGTCGTAATCAGCGTCCGGGGCCAAGACGATCAAATTCAGAATCTGGGAGAGGTCCGAATCGATCCAGGTGTAGGTATCCATCCAAGCATCATTACCCTTGCCCAATCCCGCCATGTAATTTTCAACAAAGTTGCCCCAGGCCCGGGCATTGCCCACGCCCACGTTATCCCAGACACCCGGCGCCCTGTAGGGCTCGGGCGCATCCGTGTCGTCTCCTGAATTCAGACCGAAGGGCCCTGAGGTCCAAACCCCAAACTGCCGCTGGATATCGACACCATACAAAGGCATGAGCACGGCCATGTCCTGCAACAAAGAGTCGTTCCAGTACATGTCCAAGGGCAATCGGCTTTGATCGGCCAGCACCTGAAACATTCGCAAGCCAGGAAAGATGGTCTCCAAGTCCACGCCCACATGATGCAACTCACCCACCGTCAAGCGCAGCCGGCAGTGCAATTCGGGCAGGTCATCCGTGTTGTCCGGGCTGTAGGCTGCGCCGAAGTTCAAGGGATCCAAGGGCAGGCCGTCGTTGTCGAGGCCGTCCCAGGGGATGCTGTTGCTGCCGGCCTGAACGCCCGTGATGATCAAAAGGTCCTCGCCGGAAACGATGTCAAAAACGCCGTCGCCGTTCAGGTCGCAGACGATCTGCACCGTGCCGTCCATCGAAGATTCGATGTCGAAATGCCCACCGAAGTCCGCGGTCACGAAGGGGCAATCCTGCGTGCCGTTGGCGTGAAGAACGGCCTGCAAGCTGGGTGCCTGCAGATCGTAGGTGGCCAGGGTCGGCACGTTCAAGTAGATGGGGTATTCAACATACACATCGGACGGCACCGAAAAGGGCGCGGAGCGACCCGCCGCGGCACCGTTTTCCAGGATGGGACCCGTTCGATTGGCCAAAACGTTGTATGCGTTGCCCGCCTTGCCCTCAAATCTCAACTCGATGACTGCTCCCCCGTCGGCCACCATGGCGTAGAAACTGCCGTACAAGGCCCGCTCCTCAGAAAAACTGCCCGTGACGAACCACCAGTAGGAAGACCACAGCCTGCCCGGCTGAGCCACGCCCCCCAGACCCAAGACGCTCACATCCCAATCATATTGAGCGACGATCTGGTTTGATCCAAAACAAGCCGGTGGGTGCCGTCGTCACTTGGGAAAAACACCTCACCCGAATCAAAATGGCCCACTTCCAGAGAATTCGGATCCCATATCGTCACCCCACCCTGACCGGTAAAAATAATGGCCTCGACATTGGAGTCTACGATGTCCACCCGAAGAGGTGTGCGGCTCGACAAAGATTGAAATATCCCCAAATCCTGCGTTCCCTCGGCCAAGGCCCGCCCCGTCAATCCAAAAGAAAAAACGCTCAAAACAACAAGAATAGAGACTTTTCGCATGGAGCCCTCCAAGACTATCTGATCAATCCTCTTCTTCTTCATCCTCATCGGTTTCCAACTCACGGATGCGCTTTTCCTTCTCGGCCACCGCTTCCACCAAATCCATTTCCCAGGAGCGCTTTTCCGACCGCAGATTCTCCAACTCTTCTTTGACTTCCTCCAGCTCATCGTCTTTCTCTTCCAACAGGGTGCTCATGCTCTCGGCCAGGCTGTTGAACTCCTTTTCGCTCTTGGTCAGGCTGGCCACTTTTTCTTCCAACTGCTCTATTTTGCCATTCGGGTCCTCGCCCTCCGAATCATCTGATTCCTCGTCCTTCGAAGCCGCCGCCGAATCGCGAAGCTCGTCCCGCTCGGCCTCCATGGCCGACAGCTGCCCCAACAAGGTCTCTCGCTCAGCCGTGCCGCTCGTGCGCAGTTCGTTGATGGCCTCATCTTTGGACTCTGCCACCTCATGCAAAGCTCGAATCTCTGCGTTCTTCTCGGTCAAAGCCTTATCCATCGCGGCTTCCAGGCGGGCAAACTCCTCGTCGTCACCGCCTCGATCCGCCTCCGCGGCATCCAGTCGCTGGACCTTGGCCTCTTGTTCTCCGAGTTTCTCGCTAAGTTTATCTTTCTCCGCCTCCAGGCGCTCGATGGTCTCACGCTGACCCTTGAGCTCCTTGTCTGCGTCCTTGGCTGCTTCCTTGGCCTTCTCGGTCTGCTTCGCCTCGACCGGGCCCTTTGCTTCCTTCAGCTGCTTGACCTTCTTTCGCAGCTTGTCCAGCTCGTTCTGTTTCGAAGCCACATCCTTGGCCAGTTTGATTTCCCGTTCGGATTTACCGGCGTCGGTCTCACCCGCGGCTTGGGGCGCTGGAGATGAAGTCGCCTGGATGATTTCCATTTCCATATGACGCAAGCGATCTTTCAGGGCCCCGATCATCGAGATCAGGACAAAACAAAGGATGAGGCAAATCCCCACTCCGGCGGCTATGGCGATATCGATACCTGGCATGGGGGCATGCTAACCGCAGATGCCGTCAAAGGCAAGTAACCCTCGATGGTTTCAGGGCTTAAGACGAAGAAGGGCACCGCCTTTTATCTCGTCTATGTTCTGTTGCATGGGCAGCAGACGTCCTTGTCGCCAAGCACCGGCCTGATCCACATAATGGGGAGCCTGCGGCCAACCGGAAACGCCGGTGTCCACCACCCACCAGGCATGGGCCGGATCCGCCAGATCCACCACCATGCGATAGACCGGACCGTAGTTGGCCTTGAAGGGTCGCTCCGGATGTCCCATATCAAAATGCGATTTCCAGACCGAGTCCAGCCCCCCGCCGGCTTCGAAGCCGTCCAGGTTGAAGGCCCCGATCTTACCGCCGAAGAGATGCCGCGGTTCCAACCTGTGCAACTCACCCCATCGCCACTTTTGCGGATCGTCTCCCAGGCGCTCAGCCAGCCAACGCAGAGCCCGGCGAAAGGCCACGCGCAAGACCTGGGGGCGGGTCTCCACCTCCGGGGTCAAGCGATGGTCCCAGACCGGGTGATCGACCTGGTCAAACCAGAGGTCCACGGCGTTGGGGAAGTATCGTTGCGACATGAGATAGGCCAATCCCTTGCCCGAAGCCTCATCCAGCATGGCGGCTCGCATGATTTCGCGATAAGTGGCAAAGAAAATAGCCGCGGCGGCTGAGTCGGCCGAGGCCTCGTAGTCCCAGTCCTTGAGCAGCTTGAGAGCACGCCGCTCGCGCATATCGCGGGTCTTTCCGCCTTCCAAATCCTTGAGCATGCCGGGCAGCAGACGCATGGCGCGATGCACCTTGACGTCCAACTGCATCTTGGCGGTGCTGTGATGGTCGTGCTTGGGCAGGGCCTTGATGAGATCGACGATGCGATCCCGCCGGTACGACGGCGCGCTGTCGACCTGGAAAACATAAGGGCTGCGCTTGGGATCCCACATGAGGGTGTTGCCGTGGGCGTAGTAGCCCTCCGCGGTATCGAAGGAATACGGCATGGCCTCCGGCGCTACAAAACCGCCCCACTGATACAGGCCGTTCCAGGCAGGCACCGGAAAGGTGCCGCGATGTCCGCGCCGGATGGGCACCGTACCGGTGGCAAAAAGCGCGATCTGGCCGTGCACATCTCCGGCCAGAACCGTGTTGATGGGCGACGGCATGGCCATCATGTGCTGCTGCAACTCAGTAACACTCTTGGCTCGGTTGGCCCTCTGCAACGCCCGGATGGACTGACCGGCCCCCAGAGGTCCGCTCTGAATCGACAGCATGGGCGCGTCGGCCGGCAAGAGGCCGGGCATCATGTCATTGAGCACGGGCCCCCTGGGGGTCTGACGCACGTTGAACACACGCTCTTCCATTTCGCCGCCATCCCGAACCCGGATCACCAGACGCCGGATCTCCAGGGCCTCGGGTCCTTCCGGTCCGTCCACCTTGGCCGGTTGGCCAGGAGACATGCGCTCGACGTAGAGATCGATGACGTCGGCCACCGCGGAGGTCATGGCCCAGGCCACGTGACGATTGTGCCCCATGAGCACGTATGGCAAACCCGGCACGGTGGCACCGATGACATCCAGGTCTCCGCAAAGCAAGTGCTGCTGATAGACGATGGAGGGCAGCATGTGAGGCAGGTGGGGGTCGCTGGCCACCAGGGGTTTATTCGAGACCGTGCGCGCGCCGGAAAGCACCCAGCCGTTGGATGCGCCGGTGAAATCCGCCAGCAAAGGATGATTGCTACGTTCGGGCATAAGCGCCGCCGGGCCCAAGCCCGGCTTTCTGGCCGGCAACATGGCCTTGAGCTCGGGCGCCACCGCCACAAAAAGCGGACGCTCGGGATCGCTACGCTTCAAGGCCGGAGGACCGGGCCAAGCCGTTGAAGGATAGATGGCCTCGGCCCGTTCCCAGCCGCCCTCCCATGCCAGGATGAAACGAGACAATTCCTGACGCCAGTTGTGGGTGATGCCCCAGGCGATCATGTAGCCCACGGAGAAACTGTCGGCCACGGTCCAGGGCTCTGGCTCCACGCCCAAAATGTCGTACTCAACGGGTGGGTACTGCGCCAAAGCGGCGTTGACGCCCGCTACGTAAGCCTGCATCTGCTCGGCCATCTCGCCTTCTAATGCCTCGGCCTCGCGCCGGCTGTCGTCTTCGAAGCCCCAGGCTCGCATGGCCAGATCCAAGTCCACCGTGGAACCCAACATCACCTTCTGGTTACCCACCAGCTCACTCAGCCGCCCCCGGGCATATCGACGTACCGTGTCCATCTGAAAAAATCGGTCACGTCCATGCATGTATCCAACGGCCCTGAGCAGGTCCTTTTCATTCTTTGCCTGGATGTGCGGTACGCCCAGCTCATCCAGTCTAATCTGAACCTCCGCCGAGAGACCGGACAGCTTGATTTCCGCATCCACATCCAGCGGATAGTCCGGCGACAGCCGATAACCCAAATAGCTAAACGCCGAGCAAGCCCCCAGTATCGTGCAGAACAAAGCCAAGCACAGTCCCTTGCCCAGGACCCCATTCCATATCCAACGCATGCGCTTCTCCATTCCTATTTTGAAATCGCTACCAAAACCTGGCGGGAATCTGCAAACCGCCCGAGATCACGTCCGCGGCCCGTACGTTACGCCCCGCCAACCATGTCTGATTGCGATAGGCCACATAAAGCTGCACCGGTACGCCGACCCGCAGCAAGCTCACAGTCAAACGAGCCCACAGGGTGTTTTTGTAACCCGGCAGCCAGAGCTTTTCCCGACCCCAATCCCAGATGGGCGAGTCGCTTTCCCAATCACTCTGCCCCACCCATGTATAGGTGTAACGCAGGGCCAAGCTCAAAATCGGCGGGAAGGATTCCGCCTTGGCAACATCGCCTTGCGTCAGCCAAGTACCCAAAGCCGGACCACGCCAAAGCACACCGTCCAGTTGCATGGCCAGGCCAGCAAAATCCCCCGGGTCCAAGGTGTAGGTCTCACCGACGTATGAAGCATAACTCAAGAGCAGGGGATGGGTGCTGCCCGTGGGGGTGATGTAGCTATGCCGAAAAAATGCCTCATAAAAAACATCCAAGCCCAATGACAGCCAACCCTCCAAGGGACCCCCGAAAGCCTTGTCCAAAGACAAGTGAAAGCCCAGCTCGCCCTGAGAGTGCAGATCCCACATGGTGGTGCCGGCCGCCACAATCTCTTCGGCCGGTGCCTGGGTGCCGGTGGGCAAGGCCCCCATGACCAGCAAAGCCATGCTGAGGTCATTGTCCGCAAAAACGTCGATGTGATCGGAGAATCGCCAGCGAGCCCCAAGCACCAAATCGCCAAGGGTCCCCTGGTTGCCACGCCAGTCTCCCGGCTTGGGCTGGCCCAGGCTTCCAGCCCAATCCCAAAAATCCGCTTCGCTGTAGGAACGCCCCAAAGACGGCTGGTAATCACCTGAGGTCCATTGAAGATCCACGTCGATGTCCGTATGAATGATCACCGGGATGCCAAGAGCCACGGTCAGGTTGTCCAAAATGCCGTACTGCAATTGGGTAATGGAGACCAAGAAATTCACCTCGGCCCTGGGGGTTAAGGTGCCCTGCAAGCCGCCACCGGGCTCGTAACGATCGATGGAATCGATGAGGGTCACCTTGTTGCCGAAGTCATCGTAGCGATTTCGCAACATTGAAAAAGAAATGCTGGTGTCGACGATGAAAGTGTCGGCCGGGGCGGTCTCGGTGAAACCCGCTTGCGCCGTCGGTATCAGCAAAAAACTCAAGCAGAGCACGGCCACACGGTTCATCATTCCGTCACCCCGCCGGCCAAGAGGGTCGGCAAATGGAAAGAGATGAACTCTCCATCGGTGGCCGGCATCTGCCCCATGGCCACGTGCAGCATCAGAAGCGTCGGCTCGAACACCACCGCGTTCATGCTGTCGCGGGAGTCCACAAGCTCAGGGCTACGCAGAATGTCGATGGTTCCGGCCAAATCGATCTGTCCATAGAGGCGGTCGATTTTCTCACCCAAAATCAAAAACGTGCGCAGTGAGCGATAATAAAAACTGGACCAGTAGCGCTGAGGCTGCGCGTCGAAAATCAATATCTGAGTATCGATGTCAGGCCGATTCTTCTGAAAATGGGCCCCGATCCGCAAATCGTCTTCGCCCACGCTGGCGTGACGCATACCCCATTCGTCCAGGTTGGCCGGGTCCCCCGCTTCCGGTCCGTAGGGGACAAAGCCCTGATCGGCTTCTTCCAGGATATTGGAATCCATCTCCCAAACACGCAGGCCGCCGGCCGCATCGCCCAAAAGCATGTTCCAGCCGAAAGTGGTCGGCTCGCCGGCCAGGCTGGCTTCCGCCTCGCCCACGTCGGCCATGGTCTCCAATATGCGCCTGCCCTTCAATCCCACGGGCACGCCCGAGGACAAAAGTTTGGCATACATGATCGACTTGCGCACGCGATCGACCAAGGGGTTGTCCATGGTATCCGATGGCGTGATCATGTAGCTCAGGCCGTCTTCATTCATGCCGGAAAAACCCCAGATGATCCCAGCCCAGCCCAACACGGCGAAGGCCTTGCCGTCGTCAGGCTCATGCGCAAACAACACCGAATGCTTGTGTGCCGTATTGGAGTCCAGCAAAGCGAAATGATGGGCCAGCCGCGGCAGGCCGTCGGCGCTGGCGCTGTCCCGAACACCGAAACCGAGAGCCGGCGGCTGACTGCGACCGTCCGGCATACCCAAGTTGGGTACCTGGTGGGGGGCCTTGCCATAACCCACCGTGGTAAAGACCACCCGCTCGTCGCGCATAAAGCGAGCATGCAACGGCGGCGGATTGTTCACCTCGGAAATGTTGCCGGCCTGCACGATGAGCGCCACCACGGAAGCCGGCGGCAATCCCCCTGGCGGCGTGAAGACGACTTCCAAGCCCATGTCCTCTTCGCCCCAGATGCGAGTCTGGATGCAATCACAATCCACCGAGGTGTAAACACGATCATCGAGTTGCAATCGAATCGTGTCCGGGTCCATGCCCTGATATTCTCCAGGCTTGGGTTCGGCGTCCGGATCGCCCGAAAAGCTGGCCAAACCCGGCGGGTCCCATAGTCGGATGACGATCCGGGCGTCGGTGGGCACCTCCACCATCGCGGCATGGGGCTTGGGTCCATAGCCATCTTGAAAACGACCTTGGCGATAATCCCGAACAGACCAGTCCAAATCGTCATCGGTCTCCCCGTCGCCGTTGTTGTCCACGCCGTCTTCGGTCACGCCACCCACGAACTCCAGCTCTATCAAATGGGGGGCTTGCAGCTGCTTGATGAAAAAAGTCACCGAACGAAACGCCAACATGGTGTCCACGAAGGTGTTCATGATCAAAATCTGATCGTAGGGCATGCCCGAGCCGTCGGCGACGCCATGCATCTCGGAAAGCATCTCCGGGTGGGTCAGCTCCAGTTCATCAGCCAAAGCCTGACCGGACTCAAGCAACATCTCGTACGAGAATCGTCCGTCGTCGTAAAGGGGCTTTTGGTATTCCTCCAAGAAACTCTCAACATCACCCTGCTCTCGGTTCAAAAAGGGGATCATGCTGGTGGACAAAAGCGTGGTGTAAAGCGAACGAATCTTGGACGACAAGATCCGACCATGCTCATAGCCCCGCTCGTAGGGTGAACCCTTGAGCACCACCACTTCTCGATAGGCGGGTTGCTGGGCTTCCATGCACGAGAACATGCAAGACGAGCACAGCAGAACAAGAATTATCCAGTTTGGGTGTTTCATAATTTCCCAGCCTCGCCCGGCCCTTGACCCATGTCAAATCGCAGCTGGTTCCCAAATCCCCCACCCCGATTTACCCAGGCCCTCAGATGTGCCTGTAATGCAAGGAGGAGCAGTAGATTCAGCCGGAGGCGTGGTCTCTCCACGTCGAGCCCTAAAAGGATAAGCGGCTTTACATGAGCCGCTAAGACTGAATCTGCTGATTCGACGAAGCAGTACAGGTGCAGCTGGGGGATCTGGGGAATTATGCGAGCAGCCAGGCCAAAGCCAGACCCAGATAGTTGCCGACCGCGTAACCCACCAGGCCTGAAGCCAGACCCGAGAAAAGGATCTCCTTGTTCTTCAAGGCCACGGCCACCGGCCCCACCATGTGAGGACCGAAGAT
>JAFCZJ010000368.1 GCA_019314375.1 Deltaproteobacteria bacterium
CCGATTGGGACCTGTAAACAAATACGAAAAACTCAATGACGCAGGCTTTGATCCAATTCGTGAAGCCGCTCGTCCAGTTCACCCACCAAGGCTGCCCGTGAGTTGAGCGACAACTTGGTTGGCTGCGCCAATCAGGCCATCCAGGTCGCAGGCGGATTTGGCGTTGGCGCCGGCGATGGTGGTCTCGGTACGCAGGTCGTAGAGGGTGGCGCTGAGAACGCAGCCGGGTTCCACTTTCAGGATACTGGTCACCAGGGCGCTTTGGGCCGCTACGGCTCGGCCCAACTCTATCTGGCAGGTCCGATCGTAACACTGGCGGTAGCTTTCTTTCTTCATTTGCAGCATGCTGGCTTTGAGTAGCTGGCGGGGAACCACTTGAAATCGGCCGCTTCTGGACAATTGAGCCACCAGGTAGTCGTTCAACTGGGACAAGAGCATTGGCTCGAATTGGGTGGTCTGGTCGCGAATGTCGAAGACGGCCACCACCTGCGTATCCTTTTTTCCCTGGGCGCTGGCCGGGGAGGCTTGGCTCAGCATAGGCAAGGGTTGCAGGGTCAGGAGGGTTTGGCTTTCAGGTGGGCCGACGGATACCTGGGTGAAGGATTCGGAAAAGCCAACCATGCTGCCGCTGAATCTGACCTTGTCTTGCACCGGAATTTCGGAGCCATCGATCAACTCTCCGACCAGCCCGACCATCAGCCCTATCAGCAGGCCGGAAAACCCCACGCTGGTAAAGACCGCCCCGGAGGTACTGTCGGCGTCGCTGACCAACAGGGACACGCCGGCCGCGGTCATGCCGGAAGAAACCGCGGGCAACAACCACCACCAGCGATTGAAGCTGATTATCTGCATACTATAGCTGTGGTCGATGGAGACGGGGGCCCGGCCCAGTTGGGTTTTGTCTTCTGCATTCCATTGCCACACCAGAGCGCCAGGCGGATCGCTGTCGATATTTATGTTCATCGAGCGTTGCTCCAGGGAATAGCTGCAACCTGAGCTTCCGAGCACACAGGCCACCCACACCAACATCAGCAATCGAGACATCATCGCTCACTCCTCAAAGAACCCAGGATCCGCTTGCGGATGGCGGTCGAAAGGCCCCTAATGACGCAGACTTTGATCCAATTCGTGAAGCCGCTCGTCCAGTTCTCCCACCAAACGGCGGGCAACCCCCTCGCCCAACAAGCGATCCACCTGGGCCTTCTGCACAGCCACCTTGCGCAGCAGCAAGATCTGTCGAGACAACTCACGGTGTTCTTCTTCGCGCACTTTTCCCTCGATGACCGGGTCTTCTTTGCGACGCGCTTCCAACTCGGTTTTCTCTTCCATCAGCTCATCCAACTCGGTTTTCTCTTCCATCAGCTCAGCCTGCAACTTTTCGTAGAGCACTTCGTCCACCGTGCCCGCTTCACGGCGCCGATCCAAAAAACGCAAGGCCGCGTGCAATGAACGCAGTCGGCCTCTGAACTCCTGCAAGGCATCTTTATCCAACCGACCGGAGACAAGAGAAAAGGCCCGAAGCAAACGCCCCATGGTGGTGCCCTGAACCAAAATGGTCAGCAAACAAGTACCGAAGACCACGTCGATGACCAACTCACGATGCGGCCAAGAGCGAGGCAAGCTGAGGGCCAGCACCATGGCGATGCCCCCGCGCAGGCCGCCCCAAATTATAGCCAGGCCCTTGCCTCGACGCAGCTTGCCTTCCAAGCGCTGCAACAAGGGAAGGCTGGCTGTTACCAGCAAGGCTCGAGCCAAAAGCAAAGCCAGCCAGACCATGACGATGGGCAACCAGTTGTCCAGCATGCGAGCGGGAGAACTCTCCAAACCCACCAGCAAGAAAACCAAGGAATTGGCCAGAAAAGTCAGATACTCCCAAAAGGAAACCACGGCCACCCGGGTCGTGGCCGTCATGCCGTATTTGGCACCGAAGTTGCCGGTCAACATGCCGGCCACGAGACAAGCGATAACACCAGAGGCGTGGGCCTCGCTGGCCAAAAGAAATGAGCCGAAAGCAGCCAGGGTGGTCAAGGTGATTTCGATCAAGTGATCGTCCACGCGAGCCGTGATCCAACTCACCGCCAGGCCCACCATGCCGCCGATGAGCAAAGCCCCCAGAATCTCCCAGCCGAAAAAACGCACGACAAAGCCTGCCGTCAACTCCGGATGAACTGAATCCAGCCCCAAAGCCACGAGCATCAC